>NZ_JBEZBN010000039.1:0-65942 GCF_040647115.1 Streptomyces sp. NPDC044571 | reverse complement strand
GCCCCGGCCCCTCTCCCCTTTCGGGGGGGGGCCGGGCCCTCGGGGGGGTGTGCGCCGCCCGCCGGGCGGCCGGGTCTGACACCGGGGGGGCCCCCCCCGCGGGCCCCCCCCCCCGGCTGCGTCAATCGAGCTTCGTGACGGCCAGCTCGCCCTCCGCGTACTGCTTGCGGATCACCTTCTTGTCGAACTTGCCGACGCTGGTCTTCGGTACGGCCTCGATGAACGTCCAGCGTTCCGGCAGCTGCCATTTGGCGATGGACTGGGCGAGGAAGACGCGCAGCCCCCTGTAGTCCACGCTCGCGCCCTCCTTGAGGACCACGGCGGCCAGCGGGCGCTCGCCCCACTTCTCGTCCGGCACGGCGACGACCGCGGCCTCGGCGACCTCGGGATGCGCCATCAGGGCGTTCTCCAACTCCACACTGGAGATCCACTCTCCGCCGGACTTGATGACGTCCTTGGCGCGGTCGGTCAGGGTGAGGTAGCCGTCGGGGCTGATCACGCCGACGTCGCCGGTCTTGAGCCAGCCGTCCGCACTGAACTTGTCGGCGGGACGCAGCGCTTCGCCGGAGGCGCCCCCGTAGTAGGCGCCCGCGATCCAGGTGCCGCGGACCTCCAGTTCGCCGGCCGACTCGCCGTCCCAGGGCAGGATGTCGCCCGCCGGCCCGACGAGCCGCGGCTCGACGCCCGCGGGGAAGCGGCCCTGGGTGATCCGGTACGGCCACTCCTCCTCGGCGCTCAGACCGGCCGGGGGGTGCGCCATGGTGCCCAGCGGGGAGGTCTCGGTCATGCCCCAGGCGTGGCAGAGGCGGACGCCTAGCTTGTCGTAGGCCTCCATCAGGGAGGGCGGGCAGGCGGCGCCGCCGATGGTGACCTGCTTCATCGAACTCAGATCGCGCGGGTTGGCGGTGACCTCGGCCAGCAGTCCCTGCCAGATGGTGGGGACGGCCGCGGCGTGCGAGGGCTTCTCCCGTTCGATCATCTCGGCGAGCGGGGCGGGCTGCAGGAACCGGTCGGGCATCAGCATGTTGATGCCGGTCATGAACGTGGCGTGAGGCAGGCCCCAGGCGTTCACGTGGAACTGCGGAACGACGACGAGGCTGGTGTCCTTGTCGGTCAGGCCCATCGACTCGGTCATGTTGACCTGCATGGAGTGCAGGTAGATCGAGCGGTGGGAGTAGATGACGCCCTTGGGGTCGCCGGTGGTGCCGGAGGTGTAGCACATGGCGGCGGCCTGGCGCTCGTCCAGCTCCGGCCAGTCGTAGCTGTCGGGGCGGTCCGCGATCAGCTCCTCGTACTCGTGTACGCGCACGCCGAGGCCGTCGAGCGCCGTGCGGTCGCCGATCCCGGAGACCACGACATGTTCGATGGTGGGCAGGTGCGGCAGCAGCGGCGCGAGCAGCGGCAGCAGGGTTCCGTTCACCAGCACGACCCGGTCGGCCGCGTGGTTGACGATGAAGACCAGCTGCTCGGGCGGCAACCGCAGGTTGAGCGTGTGCAGGACCGCACCCATGGAGGGAATCGCGAAGTACGCCTCGACGTGCTCGGCGTTGTTCCACATCAGGGTGGCCACCCGGTCGTCCTGCTGGACACCGAGCTCGTCGCGCAGGGCGTTGGCCAGCCGATGGGCGCGGACACCGATCTCGGCAAAGCTGCGGCGATGCGGCTCGGCCTCCCCGGTCCAGGTGGTGACCTGGGACTTTCCGTGGATCGTCATCCCGTGGCGGAGTATGCGGGTGACGAGGAGCGGTACGTCCTGCATGGTGCTCAGCAAAGCGTCCTCCCGGTGGGCGCTGCGGCGCTGCGGCGGCTTCGGATGCAGCCGATTCTGCGCACGTACCGGTCGGCATGTCACTACCCGGGCGGACAAACACGGCGCGTATTCGCTGTTCGGGGCCATGCATGGCCCGATGCACAGACCCGAGGCCCGCCAACGGTGCACCGCGCACAGGGCTACCCGGCTGCGGGAGGAGGGGCGGTGTTCCGTGGATGTTTCACGTGAAACGTCGGGGGTTTCACGTGAAACATCCTCAGCGGACCGGGGTGAGCTCCGGGTCCTCGCGGAGCTTGACCAGAGCCCGGGAGACGGCGCTCTTGACCGTGCCGACCGAGACGCCGAGCAGCTCGGCGGTCTGGGCCTCGCTCAGGTCCTCGTAGTAGCGCAGGACGACCATGGCCCGCTGCCGGTCGGGCAGCCGGGTCACGGCGCGCCACATCGCGTCGCGCAGCGCCTGTGCCTCCGCGGGATCGGTGGTCGGCGCCTCCTCGGTCTCCGGCAGCTCCTCGCAGGCGAACTCGTCGACCTTGCGCTTGCGCCATTGCGAGGTGCGGGTGTTGACGAGGGCCCGGCGCACATAACCGTCCAGTGCCCGGTGATCCTCAATGCGGTCCCAGGCGACGTACGTCTTGGCGAGTGCGGTCTGGAGCAGGTCCTCGGCGTCGCACGGGTTGGCGGTGAGTGAGCGCGCGGTGCGCATCAGGACCGTCCCGCGGGTCCGGACGTACGCCGAGAACGACGGGTACGTCGTCGGATTCGAGGCGAGTGTGCACACAGGCGTGGTCATGGCTCCACGCTAGAAGCGCGGCGGGCCGCTGGGATCGGCCGCAGGTGCCGAAGGCGGATCCATCTCAGGTTGTAGGGGGAGGCCGCACCCCACCTCCTGAAGGTGGAGGAGGAAGGGTGCCCGTGGGAGCCGGAACTGGCGGTGAGCGCCGGTCGGCTGCCCGGCCCGGGGACCGGTCGGCGGTCGGCGGTCGGCTGTCGGCTGTCGGCTGTCGGCTGTCGGCTGTCGGCTGTCGGCTGTCGGCTGTCGGCTGTCGGCTGTCGGCTGTCGGCTCCATGGATCGGCCCCGGTTGTCGGTCAGCCGTCGGTGCCGAGGATCAGCCCCGAGGTCGGCACCCCGGTGCCGGCCGTAACGAGCACGTGCTCTGCGGCCGTGACCTGGTTGACCGAGGTGCCGCGCAACTGGCGGACGGCCTCGGCGATGCCGTTCATCCCGTGCAGGTACGCCTCGCCGAGCTGCCCGCCGTGCGTGTTGAGCGGCAGTGCGTCCGCCGCGACGAAATCGGCGGCCTCGCCGGGCTTGCAGAAGCCGAACTCCTCCAGCTGCATCAGGACGAACGGGGTGAAGTGGTCGTAGAGGATGCCCACGTCGATGTCCGAGGGCCGCAGTCCGCTGGTCCGCCACAACTGCCGAGCGACCACGTCCATCTCGGGCAGCCCGGTGAGGTCGTCGCGGTAGAAGGAGGTCATGGCCTCCTGGCGGCGGCCGGCGCCCTGTGCGGCAGCGGTGATCACGGCGGGTTTCTGCCGCAGGTCCCGAGCCCGCTCGGGGCTCGTGACGATGATCGCCTGGCCGCCGTCCGTTTCCTGGCAGCAGTCCAGCAGCCGCAGCGGTTCGACGATCCAGCGCGAGGCGGCGTGGTCGGCGAGGGTGATGGGCTTGCCGTGGAAGTAGGCGGCGGGGTTGTTCGCGGCGTGCCGGCGGTCGGTGACCGCGACGTGGCCGAAGGCCTCGGGGGTGAGCCCGTAGGCGTGCAGATAGCGCTGGGCGGCCATGGCCACCCAGGAAGCCGGGGTGAGCAGCCCCCACGGCAGTGACCAGCCGAGTGCCACGCCCTCCGCCGAGGGCTCGCGCTGCTGCACGCCGGAGCCGAAGCGGCGGCCGGAGCGTTCGTTGAAGGCCCGGTAGCAGACCACCACCTCCGCGACCCCGGTGGCGACGGCGAGAGCGGCCTGCTGGACGGTGGCACAGGCCGCGCCTCCGCCGTAATGGATACGGGAGAAGAAGGAGAGCTCGCCGATGCCCGCGGCCTGGGCCACGGTGATCTCGGGGCTGGTGTCCATGGTGAAGGTGACCATGCCGTCGACGTCGGCGGGGCTGAGCCCGGCGTCGTCCAGGGCGGCGTGCACGGCCTCGACGGCGAGCCGGAGCTCACTGCGGCCGGAGTCCTTGGAGAACTCGGTCGCGCCGATGCCGGCGATGGCGGCGCGCCCACCCAGCCCGTCACGGGTACGGATGCTCATGCCACATCTCCCGCCGGACCGAGGGTGACGCTGACGGTGCCGGTGACGTGGTGGCCGAGGCGGTTCGCGCCGACGACCCGGATCTCGGCGGTGTCCCCGTGGAGGGCGGCGACGGTGCCGGTGAGGGTCATGGTGTCGCCCGGGTAGTTGGGGGCGCCGAGGCGGATGGCCACCTTGCGCAGGACGGCGTCCCGCCCGAAGTGGTCGGTGATGTAGCGGCCCACCAGGCCGTTGGTGGTCAGGATGTTCATGAAGATGTCCGGGGAGCCCTTCTCCTGGGCGAGGACCGCGTCGTGGTGCACGTCCTGGTAGTCGCGGGAGGCGATGGCGCCCGCGACGATCAGCGTGCGGGTGACCGCGATCTCCAGCGGCGGCAGGGCGTCGCCGACCTTCACACGACCCGTCCGGCTCCTGCGGTCCGTGCCTTCCGTGTCGGTCGTGCCGGTCGTGCCGGTCGTGCCGGCCACGTCGTCGACGCCCTTCATGTCCTTCATGTCGTCCGCGTTCTTCATGCGGCCTCCCCCTCGGATCCGGCGGACAGGAGCGCGCCCAGCTCGGCCAGCAGTTCGCTGCCGCACCCCAGGTAGGCGTCGAGCTGGCGCCCCCACAGGAAGTGCCGGTGGACGGGATGGTCCAGGTCCGCTCCCATTCCGCCGTGCAGGTGCTGGCCCGCGTGCACCACCCGTTTGCCCGCCTCCGACGCCCACCAGGCCGCGGTCAGGGCGTGCTCGCGCGCCGGGAGTCCCTCGTCGATGCGCCAGGCGGCCTCGTACGCGGTGACCCGGATCGCCTCCGTGTCCATGTGGGCGTCGGCGGCCCGCAGCATCACCGCCTGGTTCGTGGAGAGCGGCCTTCCGAACTGCTCCCGGGTGGAGGTGTACTCCACCGTGCGGGCCAGCGAGCCCGCGCAGACGCCCGCCTGCAGCCCGGCGAAGGCGGTGCGCGCCGCGGCCAGCACCTCGTCATGGGCGCCTTCCCCGCCGAGCCGTTCCGCCGGGGCGTCGGCCAGGGTCAGCCGGCCCGCCGCCCACGGCGCGGTGGTCTCCACCGCCGAGGTCCGCACGCCGGGCGCGTCCGTACGTACGAGCCACAGGGCGCGGTCCGCGTCCGGAACCAGGACGTGCGTGGCCTCGCGCAGCCAGGGCACGGCCGGGGCCGTGCCGGTGAGGCGGCCGTCCGGGGAGGCGAGGAAACGGCCGCGGGCGGGGAAGGCGCCGGTGGCCACGGCCTCGCCCGAGCCCAGCGCGGGCAGCAGGCGGGCGCGCTGCTCGGGGCTGCCGTGGGCGGCGACCGGGAGCATTCCGTACGCGCAGGTGGCGGCGTAGGGGACCTGCGCGGTGGTGTGGCCCTGCTCCTCCAACAGCAGCACCAGGCCGAGCAGGCCGACGTCCTCGACGGCGGAGACCAGTCCGGCGGTGGTGAGGGCCTTCCACAGCTCGGCGTCGCTGCCGGTGCCGGCCGCAGCGAGGCGTTCGTGGGTGGCGAGGTCGGTGAAGATCCGGGCGGCGAGGCCGGCCGCGGCCGCCTGCTCCTCGGTGGGGTGGAAGTCCATCAGCCCTCGCTCCCCCGGAAGACCGGCAGTTCCAGGTCCTCGTCCACCCGCAGGAACTCCAGCTGTACGGGCAGCCCGATGCGGACCTTGTCGTAGGGGATCCCGGTGATGTTGCTGATGATCCGGACCCCTTCGGCGAGTTCGACCAGCGCGACCGCGTAGGGCCGCGCCTCGCCCGCGCCCTCTTCATGCGCGGTGAAGGCCGGGAAGGGCGGGTGGTGCATGACGACGTACGAGAAGACCGTGCCGGCGCCGGACGCCTCGACGGTGTCCCAATCGAGGCCGGCGCAGGCATGGCAGCCCGGCAGCCACGGGAAGCGGAGGGTCGCGCAGGCCGTGCAGCGCTGGATCAGCAGGCGGCGCTCGCGGACACCGTCCCAGAAGCCCTGGTTGTCCCGGTTGACCACGGGGCGGGGGCGCCGGGCCACCGCCGCCGGCTTCTTCTGCTGCCGGTCCCGCGGGGCGGCGGGTGCGTACTTGAGGATACGGAAGCGGTGGGTGCCGGCGAGTTCGCCGTTCGCGCGGACGTCCATGCGGGTGGTCACGAAGTGGCCGGTGCCCAGTTTGGTCTTCTTGCGGGGTGACACCGACTCGATGACGGCGTCGTAGGTGATCGCGTCGCCGGGGCGCAGCGGACGCAGGTACTCCTGCTCGCAGTCGGTGGCGACGACGGAGGTGCAGCCCGCGCCGTCGAGGAGCGCGAGGAGCTCGTCGTAGGCGGAGGAGCGGCCGCCGTGACCGGAGAGCCCGCCCATGGTCCAGGCCTGCAGCATGGTGGGCGGGGCGATGGCGTCCGGGCCGGTGTAGGAGGGGTTGGCATCGCCCATCGCCTCGCACCAGTGGCGGATCATCGGCTCGTTGACCGGGTCCTTGCCGCGTCCGGCGGTGGCGGCGGGCTGCCCCTCGAAGGCTCGCAGCAGCGTGTGGAAGCGGGCGTCGGCACCGGCCTGGTCCTCGGCTCCGGCTCGTCTCCCGTCCTGCGCTGCGTCGTCCGCCGTGGCGGTCATCGCTTCCTCCCCTTCATGCCGAGCCGCATCATGGCCACGATCTCCCGCTGGACCTCGCTGACCCCGCCGCCGAAGGTGTTGATCTGAGCCGCCCGGTTCATCCGCTCCAGCTCGCCGCCCGCGAAGACCTCAGGCCCAGGCCCCCGGATGAGCGCCTCCTCGCCCACCACCTCCTGGCACATCCGGTACACCTCCACAGCGGACTCGGTACCGAGGAACTTGACGCCGCTGGCGTCACCGGGGGCGAGGGTGCCGCTGCCCACGTCCTGGACGAGGCGCCAGTTCAGGAGCCGTACGGCCGCCAGCCGGGCGTGCGCCTCGGCCAGCCGGGACTGCACCCAGGGGCGGTCGGCGGGACGCTCGCCGGTGGCGGGATCCGGGGTCCGGGCACGGGCGAGGGCAGCCGCGTAGAAGTCCTCGGCCTGCATGCCGATGGCGGCGAGAGCCACGCGTTCGTGGTTGAGCTGGTTGGTGATCAGGCCCCAGCCGCCGTGCTCGGGGCCCACGAGATGGCCGGCGGGCACGCGCAGGGAGTCGTAGTACGTCGCCGTGGTGGTGAGTCCGCCGACGGTCTCGATCGGGGTCCAGGTGAAGCCGGGGGCGTCAGTGGGGACCAGGATGATCGAGATCCCCTTGTGCTTGGGGGCGTCCGGGTCGGTCCGGCAGGCGAGCCAGATCCAGTCCGCGTTCTGGGCGTTCGAGGTGAAGATCTTCTGCCCGTCGACCACCCAGTCGCCGTCCGCACCGCCGTCGCGCACCGCGCGGGTACGCAGGGAGGCGAGGTCCGTGCCTGCCTCGGGCTCCGAGTATCCGATGGCGAAGACGATCTCGCCGCCGAGGATCCGCGGGAGGAAGTAGTCCTTCTGCTGCTGCGTGCCGTACTTCATGAGGGTCGGGCCGACGGTGTTGAGGGTGACCATGGAGACGGGCGCGCCGGCGCGGTAGGCCTCGTCGAAGAACACGAACTGCTCGTCGGCTCCCCTTCCTTGACCCCCGTACTCGACGGGCCAGCCGAGGCCGAGCAGTCCGTCGGCGCCGATGCGGCGCAGCAGTGCGCGCTGGGCGGCCGGGTCCTCGGGAAGCCCGTCCGGCAACAGATCGTGGAAGTACTCCCGCAGCTCGGCGCGCAGCCGCAACTGGCCTTCGGTCGGGGCGAGGTGCACGGTGCTGGCCTCCCGGCATCGCATCGTTCCAGTTACCTGACTGTCCGTCAGATTCCTGGTCGATGTCAAGGTCGCGCGGGAGGGCGGTACGAGCAGCCGGGCGCGAGCAGAAAGGTTTCACCGCGCCCGTGCCCCCGAACACGCCGAAATGGGCCGCGCCGTCCGGGAACCCCACCGTCTCCCGGGCCTGCGGCCCCGCAATACCAAGCTCCACGCCCCGCGAGCGCTTCCTGCGCGCTCTCTTCGCGGTCCTGCACCGCCGGACATCTCACTCCGCGCCCGTATGCCCCGCAGGCGCGGTCAGTCCCCGCACGCCGGCCGCCGGCAGCTACGCGGCGAGCGCCAGCCCCTGCCGGGCGGCTCCGACCGTACGGACGCTGCCGGCCCCTGCGGGCGCAGCGGTCGCGGGCGGCACGGCCGCCGCGGAGGCGGGGGACGGCCCGGACGGACCCGCGGCGAGCGAGGCCGGTGACAACGGCCAGTCCGCGGCTGCGCCGGCCGCGGCGGCCGAGCGGCGGACGGACGGCGACTTGCCGTGGGCCTCAGCGCGGATGCGCTGCTTGATGGTGGGCGGGAGCGCCCTGCCCCGCATCACCGCCCGCCAGGTCCGCCGGGCCACCGGTACGGCCGGCCGGCGTACGGCGGCAGCCACGGGCCGGGAGGGCTCGGCAACGACGACGGCGGACGGAACGGTCTTGCGACCGAACCCGAGGGAAGCGAGAAGCGCGACGAGCGCGGAGACGACGACGGTCCACAGGGACGCGACGCTGATGCGGTGAGCCATGACGGGTGCCTCGATTCGCAAAGTTCCGACGGGCGGATCTGCATACATTCGGCATGATGTGTCCGCAACCGCACCGCCTCACCGACGCGCGCCGATCTTCCGACAAACACCACTCGGAAGAACCAAGGCCCTCCGGCGCCCGCGCCGACGATCCGGGCCGCACGACGAAGGGGCGCCCCCTTGGAGGGGCGCCCCTTCTTTTCAGTACGTTCGCCGGTCTGGCGGTGGGTGTGGGATTTGAACCCACGGTGACATCGCTGCCACGACGGTTTTCAAGACCGTTCCCTTAGGCCGCTCGGGCAACCCACCCTGCCCGTCCCAGCTGGGGCGGAGCGGCTACAGCCTACCGGCTGGGGGAGGGCGGCGGGGGCCGGCTTTTCCCGGGAGGGCCTACTGGGACGGGTCAGGAGGTCTGGGCCTTGTCGTAGGCCGCCTTCGCCTCGTTGCCGAAGTACGGACCGAACATGCGGTTCGGCAGGAAGGTGTATCCGAAGCTGTTCACCGAGACCTGGGTGCCCAGGCCCGTGGACTCGTTGAAGTCCTGGAACCAGGGGCCGCCGCTGGAGCCGCCCGTCATGTTGCAGCCGAGGCTGTGGTCCTTGGTGAGCAGGAAGTCCTTGCCCGTGGAACCGCTGCAGTAGATGAGCTTCGTGCCGTCGTACGGTGCGGCCGCGGGGAAGCCGAAGGAGTACATCTTCTTGTTGTAGCCCCCGTTGAAGAGGATGCCCTGGGCACCGACGGCCTGGCTGAGCTTCTGGCCGTTCAGGGGGGCGACGACGGCGAGGCCGACGTCCATGTTCATGTCCTCGCTGGCGGCCCACTGGTCGGTGGCGAAAGTCTTGGTGGCCGACCACTGGCCATAGGGGGCGTTGCCGTTCTCGTACCCCGGGACGAAGATCCAGTTGGTGTGCCAGGCGCCCTGGTACTTCACGCAGTGGCCCGCGGTGATGACCGTGCTGCCGTTGGCGCTGGTGATGGAGTCACCGGAGCAGGAGGCGGTCCGGTCCCCGAAGGTGAAGAAGACCCGGCCCGAGGTTTTGACGACCGCCCCGCCGCCCGTCCAGGCACCGCCCGCCTGCGGGAAGGACGTGGGGGAGGTCGCCGCGGAGGGAGCCGTCGGGGCGATGGCGGTGGGCCGGGCCGAGGTGGCCACCGGGGTGCGCGCCACCCCCGGCACCGCCGTCACGTCGAGCGGCACCGCGGACCGCATCCGCTCGGCGGTCCAGAAGCCCTTCGTGTGCTGCTGCGTGAACGATGCGGGGGTGTCGGCGGCAGCCGAGGGGGTGGCCGCCGTCAGCGCGCCCGTGAGGAGGGCGCCTGCCGCCAGGAGGACCGATGCTGCCGTGCGATGACGAATCACGCCTGACTCCTTCTGCCGTGTCCGGTCCCCTCGGACCGGACAGGGTGGGGGTGAAGTGCTGTCGGTGCGGATCGGGCGCAGGGTCGCACGCACGGCACGAGAAGTCAGGAGACAGTCAGAACGTTCGGTCGGTTCCGGCCAGGAATTGGCCAACTCCCACCCGTTCTCCTGCCGTCCGGCCCGTCGCCATCCGTCTCCTGCCATCCGCCGCCTTGGCATCCGTGCCCCCGCGTGTGGTCAGCGACACTCCCTCATACGGTCAGCAACACCCCCGCGTACGAGACGCCCGCCACCACCACCCAGGCCCCGAGACCCAGGACCGCGGCCCTTCCGCCGGTCCGGGCCAGCGTGGGCAGGTGTACCGCGCTCCCCAGGCCGAACAGGGCTGCCGCCAGCAACAGTTCCTGCGCGGTGTGCGCCCACTCCAGCGCCACGCCGGGCAGCACCCCGGTGGTACGCAGCGCCACGGCGGCGAGGAAGCCGGCGACGAACAGCGGAACCGGCGCCGGACGCCGCCCGGAGGCCGTGCGTACACCCTGCCGTCGCGCCCGTACGGAGAAGGCCACGGCCGCCACCAGCGGGGCCAGCAGCGCCACCCGCATCAGCTTGACCAGCACCGCCTCGCCCAGCGCCCCCGGGCCCGCGCTCTGGGCGGTGGCCACGACCTGCCCGACGTCGTGGACGCTAGCGCCCACCCAGCGGCCGAAGGCCGGATCGGTGAGACCCAACGGGCCTTGGAGCAAGGGGAGTACTGCGATGGCCAGGGTCCCGCACAGGGTCACCAGGGCCACCGAGGAGGCCACATCCTCCTCGTCGCTGCCCGATACCTGGCTCACCGCCCCGATCGCCGAGGCTCCGCAGATCGAGTACCCCGTGGCAATCAGCAGCGGCTGGTCGCCGGGGAGCCCGAGCCTGCGCCCCAGCCAGAGCGTGCCGAAGAAGGTGGCTGCGACCACCCCGGCCACCATCGCCACCGTCGTCCAGCCCAGCCGGAACACCTGGTCCAGGCCCAGACCGAGGCCCAGCAGCACGATGCCGATCCGCATCAGGCGCCGTCCGGCCAGCGAGAGGCCCGGGCGCCCGATGCCGCGTACGACACCTCGTAGGCCCGGCAGGTGGGCCACGGCAATGCCGAGCACCACCGACGCGGTCAGCATCGGCACCACGGGCAGCAGGCGGTGCACCGTCCAGGCGACCACCACGCCGACAGCGGCGAGCCCCAACCCCGGCCAGGATGAAGGTGTTTCACGTGAAACATGCCGGACTGCCAGGCTCTGCGGGCGATTGAGGAGGGCCATCAGTCGACGGGCGGCGCGTAGGTACGGCGGATGCTGGTACCCAGCCGGGAGATGTCGGCGCCGTAGACGTGAAGCGATATCGCCTTGTCCGCACAGGAGTTGCGAACCTTGTGGATGTCTCCGGGCGGCGCGAATCCGCAGACCTCCCCCTGGCCGTTGACCACGTCCTCCGTTGCCACCAGACGGGCCGGGCCCGCACCGGGAGCCAGGCGGTAGCGACGCTCGCTCTCCTGGCCCTGGTGTACCCCGGCCACGCACCAGGACACGTGGTCATGGATGCAGGTCTCCTGCCCCGGAAGCCAGACCAGCGCGACCACGGAGAAGCTGCCGTCGGACTCGGCATGCAGGATGTGCTGGCGGTAGCGCTCCGGATCGCCCTCCTGCTGCGCCTCGGTCAGCAGGTCGTCGCTGCCCAGATGAGGGGCGAGCAGCTCGCCCACCAGGTACGCGGTCACGTCCGGGGCCAACCCCCGGTCGACGACCGTACGGATTTCACGGACGAGGGCGGCCAACCTCGCGGTCGTGCGGGCCGGTGTTGTGGTGGTCATACCGGCAGCGTCCTGCCGCCGATCCATCACGTCCAACGACAGTTCTGACCCGAATTCCCAAGCCCCGCTTATGAATCGGTCAGCAGCCGACGCGGTTCGCGGCCACTCTCTTCAGCTCGTCCAGCACCACGGCCGTCGCGGGTATGCGCAGGTGCTCCCGGTAGACGTAGGCAGCGATGTGCCGCCGGGCGGCGGGCTGCAGCGCCCGCCCGCAGACCCGGGTCAACGACAGGGAAGGCAGCACCAGGGCCGGCATCATCGCGACACCGAGTCCCTGCGCGACCATGCTCTGCACGACCAGGTTGTCGTCGGTCGCAAACCGGATGTCG
Source organism: Streptomyces sp. NPDC044571 (assembly GCF_040647115.1). Lineage (NCBI taxonomy): Bacteria > Bacillati > Actinomycetota > Actinomycetes > Kitasatosporales > Streptomycetaceae > Streptomyces > Streptomyces sp. NPDC044571. The sequence goes on along the minus strand of NZ_JBEZBN010000039.1, from coordinate 53,876 downwards.
GGCACGAAGCCCAGCTCGGCGCACTCGTGCAGCAGGTTCGCCCGGCAGCGCGGGCAGCCCGCGATCCACTTCTCCTCCGCGAGGTCGGCCAGCTGCACCGCCCGGCGCCGGGCCAGGGGATGGCCGGTCGGGAGCAGCACCGTCAACTGGTCCTCCAGCAGCCTGACCTCGGCCACCTCCTCCGGTATCTCCTCGTGCAGCCCGGGGTAGGTGAAGGCCAGGGTGATGTCGCACTCCCCGCGCTCCAGCCGGCGCAGCGACTCCGGCGGCTCCCCCTCCAGTAGCTCCACTTGGATGCCCGGGTGCTCCTTGGCAAGGCCGCTGAGGGCCTCGGGGACGAGGGTGACGTTGGCGCTGGGGAAGCCGCACAGCCGGACCCGCCCGGTCCGCAGCCGGGAGTACGCCTTCAGCTGGGCCTCGGCGGCGGAGAGGCTGCCGAGGATGGACTCGGCGTGCCGGGCCAGGGACTCCCCGGCCTCGGTTAGCTTCATTCTGCGGCCGATACGGGTGAACAGCGGTGTGCCGACAGCGCGTTCGAGCGCCTTCATCTGCTGGGTTATCGCCGGCTGGGTGTAGCCGAGGACCCGAGCGGCCGCCGAGTAGGACCCCGAGGCGACCACCTCGTGGAACGTCCGGATATGCCGCGAATCGAACACAGGGGAAGCATAAGCGGACGTTGGGAGGGGCCGTAGGCGTTATCGCGCCCACGGCCCCTCACCATCCGGCCACTGCTCGTCCGGGCCTCAAGGCGCCCGGCCCGTCCCCGGGTCTACTTGTCGCCGACCCGCGAGCCGAGCGTGATGTCGACGGTGGACGGCTTGCCGTCGCGCAGGTAGGTCAGCTTCACCACGTCGCCCGGCTTGTACGTCCAGATCTCGCTGATCAGGGTCGGTCCGCTGTCGACCGGCTTGTCGCCGAACTTGATGATGATGTCGCCGGGCTTGAGGCCCGCCTTGCCGGCCGGCCCGTTCGGGTCGACCAGCTCGTTCGCGGGGGCGCCCTGCTCGGAGATCTTGGCGCCCTCGACCTTGGACTGGAGGTCCACGGAGACCGAGATGACCGGGTACACCGGCTTGCCCGTCTTGATCAGCGACTCGGCGACGTTCTTGGCCTGGTTGATCGGGATGGCGAAGCCGAGGCCGATCGAGCCGGCCTGGCCGCCGCCGAAGCCGCCGTTGCCTGCGGACTGGATGGCGGAGTTGATGCCGATGACCGCGCCGCGCCCGTCGAGGAGCGGGCCGCCGGAGTTGCCCGGGTTGATCGAGGCGTCCGTCTGCAGCGCGCTCATGTAGGAGTTCTTGCTCCCGGAGCCGTCGCCGGAGGCCACCGGGCGGTTCTTGGCACTGACGATGCCGGTGGTGACGGTGTTGGACAGGCCGAAGGGCGCGCCGATCGCGATCGTCGGGTCGCCGACGGCGACCTTGTCGGAGTCGCCGAGCGGCAGCGGCTTCAGGCCGGACGGCGGGTTCTTCAGCTTGAGCACGGCCACGTCGTAGCCCTGGGCCCGGCCGATGACCTCGGCCTCGTACTTCTTGCCGTCGGAGAAGGTCGCGGAGAGCTTGCCGCCGTTGGCCGCGGAGGCCACCACGTGGTTGTTGGTGAGGATGTGGCCCTGCTGGTCGTAGACGAAGCCGGTGCCGGTGCCGCCCTCGCCGTCCCCTGCCGAGGCCTCGATGGTGACGACGCTCGGCAGCGCGCTGGCGGCCAGGCCCGCGATCGAACCGGCCTCCCGCTTGATGTCCTTGGGGGTGTTGCTCGCGGAGATCGTGGTCGAGCCGGTGCCGTCATTGCCCCGCTCGGCGGCCCAGTAGCCGATGCCGCCGCCCACGCCGCCTGCGAGGAGGGCCGCCACCAGGACGGCCGCGATCAGACCGCCCTTGCCCTTGGGCTTGGCGGGCGGGTTGCCGTCGGTGGTCAGGGGCGTGCCCCAGCCGCCGTGGCCTCCCTGGCCTCCGCCCGCACCGTACGCCGGGACCGCGGGCGGCGGGGGCGGCCAGCCCTCGGCTCCGTGCGCGGCCGGAGTCGGCGCCTGGGGGTAGGACGGGGCGCCGGAGGGTGCCACGGTGGACGGGATCTGCTGGGTGGGCTCGGTGCCCGGCGCGGGGGTCGGCGGAAGCTGCTGGGTCACCGGCTCAGCGGCAGGCGCCGCGCTGCCGGACGCCGCCGGAGCAGCGCCCGGCGCCACCGGCGGGGTGGTGGGTGCGGGCGGCCCGGCGAAGGCTCCCGCAGCGGCCGGGGCCTCGGCTGTCGGCGCGGACGCGGGGGTCTCGGGGGCGGGAGTGGCCACCGGTGGTGCGGACGGGGCCGCGGGGGGCGTAGGGGCCGCGGTGCCCTCGTTCTCGGTGCTCACAGCGCTCTCTCCTCGTCACACACGGCTTCAGACATTCCTGCTCTTCGGCCCGACTGAACGTTCGACGTGCCGCACAAGTTCCTGGGGCAAGCCTTGCCCAGGACCCGTCAGAGCACTGTAAGCCGGACCTGTGCGTCTCCCCCATCCTTTATCTCCGGCAATTCCGGCGCATCCCCAGGACGCGGCCGTCACCCGAAGGCCTCGTGGTGGCACCATGACCCGGTGACCCACGCAACGCCGCTTCCGATCCAGGTCGTCGCCCACCGAGGCGCCTCGGAGGACGCTCCCGAGCACACCCTGGCCGCGTACCGCAAGGCCATCGAGTACGGCGCGGACGCTCTTGAATGCGATGTCCGGCTCACCGCCGACGGCCATCTGGTCCTGGTCCACGACCGCCGGGTCAACCGCACCTCCAATGGCCGCGGCGCCGTCTCCGCCCTGGAGCTGGCCGACCTCGCCGCCCTCGACTTCGGCTCGTGGAAGGACCGCGAGGAGTCCCCCGACTGGGACGCGGACCCGGAGCGCACCTCCGTGCTCACGCTGGAGCGGCTGCTGGAGCTGGTCGCCGACGCCGGGCGGCCGGTGCAGCTCGCCATCGAGACGAAGCACCCGACCCGGTGGGCCGGACAGGTGGAGGAGCGCCTCCTCTTCCTCCTCAAGCGGTTCGGCCTGGACGCCCCGCCCGCTGAGGGCCCCCACCCGGTCCGCGTGATGAGCTTCTCGGCGCGCTCCCTGCACCGGGTGCGGGCGGCTGCTCCGACGGTCCCGACCGTGTACCTGATGCAGTTCGTCTCCCCGCGCATGCGCGACGGGCGGCTGCCGGCCGGCGTACGGATCGCCGGACCGGGCATGCGGATCGTGCGCAACCATCCCGGCTTCATCCGCAGGCTCCAGGGCGCGGGGTACTCCGTACACGTATGGACAGTGGACCAGCCGGAAGATGTTCAGCTCTGCGCTGATCTGGGTGTGGAAGCGATCATCACGAACCGACCGCGGCAGGTTCTGTCACAGCTCGGACGCTGACGTCCCCATTTGCCCACCTGCCACAGAGGGCACGTTCGTGACACGGCGTGCCCCGGCGCATCCCCTCCGCAACCGCTGGTCATGAATGCGTCACAGGGCCCTGCCAGGCCGGTTTCCGGTCCCGGCCAGGGGGGCATCCAGACCATGGCGTGGGGCTAAGGAGGTTCCGGGGGTGGCGTTGGTGGTGGCACAGGAAGTGCCCACGTCGTCGTGCATGGACGTACGCCATGGTCCTGCTGGCGTGGGCGAGGCGAGACACCGCATGCGTGAGCAATTGCGTATCAGCGGAGTGTCCGAATCAGTCGTGGACGACGCCGTTCTGATCCTTTCCGAACTGCTCAGCAATGCCTGCCGACACGGCAGACCGCTGGGCGCGGGCGAGATCGGGGACGGGGAGATACGCGCCGCATGGCGCATCGACATGGCAGGGCGGCTGACGGTCGAGGTCACGGACGGGGGCGGTCCCACCCGCCCGGTTCCTTCCACGCCCTCGGTCACCGCCCGCGGCGGCCGGGGGCTGAACATCATCAGTGCCCTCGCCCAGGACTGGGGTGTCCGGGACGGTGCGTCAGGCGAGGTCACCGTATGGGTGATCGTCGCGTGTGGGCCCCGGCACGATGATTTCGCTACGCGCGTTGCGCCCCCGGCGATCGACTTCAGCACCGCCTTCGACGACCTGGAACCCTGACCCGTCCGAACGATCCAACCCGCAGCACAGGCCATCCGAACAGGCGGCCTCCGGGAGCGCACGCCGACCGTGCTCCCGGCCGCACAACACCGGTTCCGGCGGTACGAACGACTAGGCTCCCGCCCAGACACAAGCCGTACCGCCGCAACCGGGAGACACCCACGATGGCCAAGAAGCGCCCCGCAGCCAAGACTGCAAAGCCGCAGCTCAAGAACGGGGAGATCCCGGTGGTGGGCGCACGTGAGCCCTGCCCGTGCGGCTCCGGGCGCCGCTACAAGGCCTGCCACGGCGCGGCCGCCGCGCACGCCGTCACCGAGCACGTGCAGCGCCCCTTCGAGGGCCTGCCCGGCGAGTGCGACTGGGTGGCGCTGCGCGAGCTCGTGCCCGCGGCCACCGTCCCGCTCTCCCTCAAGGGCGGCCTGCCCGAGGGCGTCCCGTCCGTCACCCTGGTGACCGTACTCCCCATGGCCTGGCCCGCGTTGCGCCGCGAGGACGGGTCGGTCCTGCTCGCCCTGCAGAACGACTCGACCACCGGGGACCTCGCCCGGGACATGGCGGACACCCTGCAGCGCGCGCTCCTGGCGGAGCCGGGTAATCCCGTTCCGGCTCGCCGGGTTCCCGCCGAGGGATCCCGACTTCAGGATCTCCTGGACACGGACGGCGTTTTCGAGCCGGTTGTGCACAGCGGCTTCGAATTCTGGATTCCGGATGCGGAGAGCGCCCAGAACGCCTCTCCGGAGATCGCCGCCTCGCTGGAGCGCGCCAACGCGGCCGCCATCCCGACGGTCAAGCTGGCCGGCGTGGACGCGGCCTACTGGTGCGAGACCCCGGACAAGAACCACCTGCGCTGGGTCATGCCGCACCCCGAAGAGAAGCTGCTCGACGCCCTCGCGCGGCTGCACGCCGCCGGCACCTCCTCGCTCGGCGAAGGCACCCGACTGGTCGGTTCCTTCCGGGCCCACGGCCTGATGGTCCCCGTCTGGGACCTGCCCACCGGAGTGAGCGCCGACGATGTGGAGAAGCCCGCGGCCGCGTTCGCGGAGCGGCTGGCCACGGCCCTGGCGTCGGACGCCCCGCTGACCGCGGACGAGCGCCGGGCGCGCGGCGGCCTCACCAATCGGCAGATCACGCTGAGCTGACCGCCGCACGCCCCGCAGGGGCGGTGACTGGGGTCACAACTCCCGCTAATCGTCTGCAAATCGGTGTCTGAATATCAGAGATCGAATTTGCGAACAGGCGATCTCTTGTTACCGTTCTTGTAGCCCGGTCGCTGGTGCATCCCCCGTCGCCAGCGATCGGGCCCTTCCATTTCCGCGGTAGGTCAACCGCCCGCCGGAGCCGGTGCGTTGCTCCCGGACCGCAGCAGCAGCCGCCCTTCATCATCCGGAACTGCAAACTCCGCAACCGCCGAGTAACTGTCGGGTGTCCCGGCCGAGGTCTCGCGCGGCGTCTCGCAGAGCCCCGGATCATCGCCCGTCCCCACCGCGCAGCGGATCTGCACCGTGCGCCCCGCCGGTCCCATCACCGTCAGTACGGCGTCCAGCGGGTGGCCGCTGGTGTTGCGGTAGTAGCTGCGTCCCCAGGTCCGGCCCTCGCTGACCAGGATGCAGGTCTGCGCCTCCAGCCCTTGCGGGGCGGACAGTTCGGGGCCGCAGCGGGAGTCCGTATGCGGCTGCTCGGTCGGGCCGGGCGCCGCGGGCGGGGCGGACTGCTTGGGTGTGCGGGGCGCCGCGGATGCGGACGGGCGGGCGGCCGCGGCGTCGGATGCCGCCTTATGGGATCGGCCCGACGGGTCGGCAAAGCCGAGGGACGAGAACAAGCCGCCGCCTTTTCCGTCATCCTGACCGGCGAAATCGGGTCCGGCGATCGCTCCCGCCAGCGGGAGCGACAAGATGATCAGCACACCGGCGCTGATACCGATCAAGCGGAGATTCATTCGGCGAAGATAGCGATGCGGGAATGGGGCGCGGAGATCCCCGCGCCCAATTCCCTTGGAAACTCGTCCCGGCGACACCCGAACGAGTGACCGGCGGGCTTCGGTGCCGCGCTCAGTACGCGAGCCGGCTGCCCCCACCGGACGCGCCGCTGCTCGCCTCGACCAGTGCGTCGACGACGGCCTCGACCTCCGGCAGCCACGGGCTCCCGGCGCCGGCGGGCCTGCGTTCCCAGCGGACCTGCCCGCCCCCGGACGCGGGGGAGGGCGGCAGCAACAGGTAGCCGCCCTCGCCGTGGAAGCGCAGCGCGGAGGGCACGTGGTCCTTGGCGTAGAGGAGTTCGCCGAGCCGCTCCAGCGAGTACGGCGCCACCAGCAGGGACCACCGGGTCGGCGTGGCCACGATCGGCCCGAGCCGCATGCCCTGCGCGTCCAGCCGTACGACGGCACGCGCGGCAGCGGCGGCGGGCAGGCTCACGGCGCACGGGGCGGCGCCGCCGGTGGCGAGCAGGACCGGGGCGGCGGGCCGGTTGCCCCACCACCAGGCGACCATCCGGGGGTCCGTGGTGGCCGCGAGCAGCCCCGGGTCGAAGGGGTGCGCGCCGGGAACGACGCAGTCGGGGTCGGGACAGGCGCACCGGCGACCGTCGGCACCGGAGCGGCCGACCCCGGGCAGCACGGGCCAGTGCCAGGCCGTCGCGCAGGTGAGCGCCGTGTCGAGGAGGGCCGGATCACCGCTCTGTCCCGGGACGGGACGGAGGGATGTCAGGCGCTTGCGGAGCCGCTGGAGACGCCTTCCGAGGATCTCGCGCATGAGCGCTCGTTCCTTTCCGTTGAACGCCGAGGGCCACATCACACCATGTAAGCGGTGTCTCACCACACGTACACGTTTCGCGTCACTGTCCGCCAGAAGCAGGTTCACACGGTTCGTGCAGTTTTCTTACAAGGGCCGCAGCGGGGCGGAACGCGACCCGCGCCGGCGCCGAGACCGACTGCCGCCGCTAAGGACGACGGCTCGCGCCGGGCGGTTCCCGGCGGATGCCGGGTGGTTCCCGACGGTGCCGGGCGGCTCCCGGCAAGTGCCGGGCTGCGCCAACTGGCCCCGGACACCACCGATTACGTACCCGGACCCGCTCCGACGCCCGACCAGTCGATCGCAAAAACCGTCCGCTTCCGGCTTTTTCCAGCCAAGTTCTAGCCTTGGCTGGACCGTGAGTTGCAGTCTCACGGACACCAGGATTCCCACCTGGGCAATGCTGGACATCGATCCTCGTGTGCGTGTAGATGTGGATTCATTGATGGCGGCGCAGCACGATCTGGGGGTTTGCGATGCTATATGGCGAATCGCACCAGGTGGAAAGGCGGACGCCATGAGCGCCCCGCATCTGCCGAAAGTGGCTGGAATCGATCCAGCAGTTAATACGGTCCCGCACACTGCCGCGCCTGCCCTCGCCCGGACAGCCCCCGCCCCGACTCCCGCACCCGCGCCCGGCACCCTGATCCAGGACCGGCTCGCGGGCATGGTCTCCGACCTCACCACCCTCCACGAGCTCACCGAGCGCCTCGCCCGCGCCTGCGACCTCGAATCCTCCCTCCAGGAATTCCTGCGCGCCGGAGCCGCCCTCGTCGGGGCCCGCCGCGGCCTGATCGTCCTTGAGCCCTCCGACGGACTCGGACCCAGCACCACGATCGGCCTCGGCCTCGGCCGGGCGGATCTCGGGCACATCGAGACCGTGCCGCGCGCCGCCACCTCGTACGGCCGCATCCTCGACGGACTGCCCGACGCCCAGGGCGGCTCCGAGGTGCTCCCCGAGCCCGACGCGCCTCCCGGCCTCGGCGGGTACGGCGTCCCCGTCGACCCCCGCCACCGCGAGGTCGCCGCCCGACTCGGGTACGCCGCCAGCTACGCGCTTCCGCTGGTCGCCGAGGCCACCGGGCGGCTCGGCGCGGCCGTCTGGCTCTACGACGAGCAGGCCGAGCCGAGCGACCGGCAGCGCGACCTCGCCGGGCTCTACGTCCGGCACGCCGCCGAGCACCTGGCCCGGATGCTGGAGGTGGAGCGCTCCCGCAGCCGGCTGGCCACCGTCGCCGAGGAACTGCTGCCCAGCCGGCTCCCCCGGATCCCCGGAGTGCAGCTCGCCGCCCGCCACCACACCGGGCCGCAGGGCGGCGGCGACTGGTTCGACGCCCTGCCGCTGCCCGAGGGAGCCCTCGGACTGGCCGTCGGCTCCGTCACCGGGGCGGGTCCGAGCGCCGTGGCCGCGATGGGCCGGCTGCGGGCCTCGCTGCGGGCGTACGCCGTCATGGAGGGCGAGGACCCGGTCGCGGTCCTCTCCGACCTGGAGCTGCTGCTGCGCCTGACCGAGTCCGCGCGCTCGGCGACCGCGCTCTTCGCCTACTGCGAACCGGCCCACCGCAAGATCATCGTCGCCGGGGCGGGGCACACCCCGCCGCTGCTCATCGGCCCGCGTCGGACCGAGTACGTGGAGACGACACTCTCCGCGCCGCTCGGGATGCTCGCCTGCTGGGAAGCGCCGAGCGTGGAGATCGAACCTGCTGCTGGAGAAACGGTGCTGCTCTACACCGACGGGCTCCTGCGGCGTACCGGCGATGCCATGGACCGTGCCTACGCCCGGCTGCACGCCGCGGCGGCGGGGGCGCCCCGCAGTGCCCGCGAGGACCCGGCCGCCCTGTGCGACCACATCCTGCGGACGGTACTGCCGGAGGGCGATTCGGCGGTGTCGGCCTCCGCCGGTCCTGCTGGTTCCGCTGGTCACCGCGGGCGCGTCGGGACCCTCGCGTCGGTCGGGGCCGCGTCGTCCGCGGAGGTCCGAGGGGAGGACATCGTCCTGCTCGCTGCCCGGTTTGACTGATTTATCACATGTGCCGACTGGCGTCTTCCCTTCGCACATACGATGGATGCGGTCCATACCCGGTCCTGTCGTAGCTGAGGAGAAGACGTGGCGGACGAGCTCACCCCGGAGACCCCGGAAGAAGAGCAGCCCCAGAAGAAGCACAAGCAGCGCAAGAACGGGCTGTACCCGGGCGTCAGCGACGAACTCGCCGAGAACATGCGCACCGGCTGGGCCGACACCGAGCTGCACGGTCTTGAGCCGATCGCCCAGGCCTCGTACACCGCTGCCCGCCGCGCCGCGCTGTCCGCGCGCTTCCCCGGCGAGCGCCTCGTCGTGCCCTCGGGCCGTCTCAAGATCCGTTCGAACGACACCGAGTACCCCTTCCGTGCCGCGACCGAGTACGCGTACCTGACCGGCGACCAGACCGAGAACGGCGTCCTGGTCCTGGAGCCCGCGGGCGAGGCCGGCCACACCGCCACGATCTACCTGCTGCCCCGCTCCGACCGCGAGAACGGCGAGTTCTGGCTCTCCGGCCAGGGCGAGCTGTGGGTCGGCCGCCGCCACTCCCTCGCCGAGGCGGAGCAGCTCCTGGGCATCCCCGCCAAGGACGTGCGCGAGCTCGCCGACGCGCTCGCGGAGGCCACCGGCCCGGTCCGCGTCGTCCGCGGCCACGACACCGTCATCGAGAAGGCCCTGACCGACAAGGTCACCGCCGAGCGCGACGAGGAACTGCGCGTCTACCTCTCCGAGGCCCGCGCCGTGAAGGACGCCTTCGAGATCGGCGAGCTGCAGAAGGCCGTCGACTCGACCGTCCGCGGCTTCGAGGACGTCGTGAAGGTCCTGGACAAGGCCGAGGCGACCTCCGAGCGCTACATCGAGGGCACCTTCTTCCTGCGCGCCCGCGTGGAGGGCAACGACGTCGGCTACGGCTCCATCTGCGCCGCTGGCCCGCACGCCTGCACCCTGCACTGGGTGCGCAATGACGGCGACGTCCGCTCCGGCGACCTCCTCCTGCTCGACGCGGGTGTCGAGACGCACTCCCTCTACACCGCGGACGTCACGCGCACGCTGCCGATCAACGGCACCTACACCGACATCCAGCGCAAGATCTACGACGCGGTGTACGAGTCCCAGGAGGCCGGCATCGCGGCCGTGAAGCCCGGGGCGAAGTTCCGCGACTTCCACGACGCCTCGCAGCACGTGCTGGCCGAGAAGCTCGTCGAGTGGGGCCTGCTGGAGGGTCCGGTCGAGCGCGTCCTGGAGCTGGGCCTGCAGCGCCGGTGGACCCTCCACGGCACCGGCCACATGCTCGGCATGGACGTCCACGACTGCGCCGCCGCGCGCACCGAGGCGTACGTGGACGGCACGCTGGAGCCGGGCATGTGCCTGACCGTGGAGCCCGGCCTGTACTTCCAGGTCGACGACCTGACCGTGCCCGAGGAGTACCGGGGCATCGGCGTCCGGATCGAGGACGACATCCTCGTCACGGAGGACGGCAACCGGAACCTGTCGGCCGGACTGCCCCGGGCCTCCGCCGAGGTCGAGGCCTGGATGGCGCGACTGAAGGGCTGACGCCCGCGCCGCACCGGCACGCCGGCGGCGCCCACGTCACAAGGGCGGGACCTCCACGCGAGGTCCCGCCCTTCCTGCGTCACGATGTCCTCGGCCAGGCCGAGGACTGTCAGCGCTACGAGACCTTCAGCAGCGCTCCCTCGCGCCATTTGAGGACCTTGTCGAAGCTGACCACCGCGCCCTGGCCCGGGCGGTTGCGCAGCCTGACGTGGTCGGCGAGCTCCTCGATCAGCCACAGGCCGCGGCCGTGTTCCTTCGCCGCGGTGTCGGCCGGGGTGGCGGGCGCGGCCGGCGCGGGTCTGTGTCCGGCCACGGTCGCCGCCGGGAAACCCGGGCCCGAATCGGTCACCTCGATCCGGCAGCAGTCCCCGTCCAGATAGGCCGTGACGCGGTACGCCGCGCACGCCTCCGGAACGGATTCCCCGCCGGAACCGGTGTCGGCCACCGGCCCGCCGTGCTCCACCGCGTTCGCACACGCCTCGCTCAGTGCCACCGACAGGTCGAAGGAGATGTCCGGGTCCACCCCCGCGGTCTCCATCGTCCCGAGCAGCAGTCGCCTGGCGAGCGGCACGCTCGCGGCTTCGCGCCTCAAGTGGAGAGACCACCAGATGCTCATACGGTTACGTATTGCCGCGGTGGGCGGAGCGTAAGCCCCTGGCGGCTGTTGGAGCCCTCATTCGGCCGATGCGGCACTCCGGGCGGGGCGTGTATGCCGACGCGCGGGCCTCGTAGACCCCGAACGTAGACCCCGAACGGCGTCGTACGGGGTCACTCACGACCTTCCGGACCTGCTGCATGAAGGGCCGGAGCGCAGTGCGATGATGTCCCGGCCATGACTGCCCTCCACACGACGTCCGCCGGAGCCGGTCTCCGGTTGATCCGGGCCGCGGTGTTCACCGCGGTCTGTGTCGTGCTGTCCGCGGCGGGGCATGCGGTGGCGTCCTGCGCCACCGTCCCGTGGTGGGCTCTCGCCGTCGCCTTCCTGGCCGTGTTCGCGGTCGCGGCTCCGCTCGCGGGACGCCGGCGCTCACTGAGCGGCATCGCGGTCGGGCTCACCGCCGGGCAGCTCGGCCTGCACACCGTGTTCGGCCTCGGCCAGCACAGTGCGGCGGCGGCTCCGGCGCCTGCCGGCTCCGACTCCGCGCTGCCGGCCCTCGCCGCCCGGCTGATCTGCGGGGGCAACTCCGTACCGCTCAGCCCGGCCGACGCCCGGCAGGTCCTGGAGACCGCCGGACTCGACCCGGCCGCCATGACGGCTGAGCTGGCGGCGCAGGGGCATGCCGGCCATGCATCCATGGCACAGGCCGCCTCCACGCCGGACACCGCCCTGTTCAGCCCCGGCATGCTGGCCGGGCACCTGCTGGCCGCACTCGCCGTCGGCTGGCTGCTCGCGCGCGGCGAGGCGGCCCTGTTCCGCCTCCTCGAACTGTCCCGGGCCTCCGCCGAATCCGACCCCGTACGTCCGCTGCGCGCCGCGCTGGCCTTCGTACGGGCCCTCGCCGCCGGACTCCCGGGCACCTCCGCCCGTACCCCGCGCCCTGCCCTGACCGCCGGGGCGGCGGCCGTGGACACCGGCCGGGCGACACTCCACCACACGGTGATCAGGCGCGGGCCGCCCGCGGCGCTCGTCCTCGCAGCCTGACGCGGCACCCCTTCCCCGGGCCGGGGGAGCACCGGTGCCGCGAACTCCGCGCGCGCCCGCACGCGGATCCACCGTCACCCCTGCTCTGTGGAGTGTTCCTGCCATGAAGACCTCTCGCGTCTCCTTCGCCGCCGCCCTCGCCGCCGGTGCCGTCCTCGTCCTGTCCGGTCCCGCCTTCGCCCACGTCAGCGTGCAGCCGGGCGAGGCCGCCAAGGGCGGCTACGCGACGCTCAACTTCAAGGTCCCCAACGAACGCGACAACGCCTCGACCACGCAGCTCGAAGTCACTTTCCCGGTCGACCAGCCGCTCACGTCCGTCATGCCGCAGGACATTCCCGGCTGGACCGTGACCGTCGAGAAGAGCAAGCTCGACAAGCCGCTCACCGTGCACGGCAAGCAGATCAACGAGGCCGTCACCAAGGTCACGTGGAGCGGCGGCAAGATCGAGCCCGGCAAGTTCCAGCAGTTCCCGGTCTCCGTCGGCAAGCTGCCCGAGAACGCCGACCAGATGGTCTTCAAGGCGATCCAGACGTACGACAACAACGAGGTCGTCCGGTGGATCGAGGAGGCCAAGGAAGGCGCCGCGGAGCCGCAGAACCCGGCGCCCGTCCTGAAGCTGACGGCCGCCAAGGTCGCCGACAACCACGACGACGGCAAGAAGCCGGCCGCAGCCGACGCCGGCCACGCCACGAAGGACGAGCACGACGAGGCGGCCGCCGGCGGCTCCGACACGACGGCCCGCGCCCTGGGCATCGCGGGCATCGTCGTCGGCCTCGGCGGGCTCGCGTTCGGCATCGCCTCGCGCCGCCGCGCCTCCTGACCTGCCGTACCGCCAGGCCGTAGGCCTGAGTCAGACCATCCCCGATCCCAGGGACATTCCTCCATGCGCACCACACGTGTGACGGTCGCCGCCCTCGTGGCGGCGGCCGCACTCGCCCTCACCGCCTGCGGTGGCGAGACCGCGAAGACCGACTCGGTCACCCAGATCACCAGCCAGTCGAAGACCGGCAAGGCGACCGTCCTCGACCGCCCCTTCGACAAGCCCGACCTCGTCCTGACGGACACAACGGGCAAGCCGTGGAACCTGCGGGAGCAGACCAAGGGCAAGCCGACGCTCATCTACTTCGGCTACACCAACTGCCCCGACGTGTGCCCCCTGACGATGAGCAACATCGCCGTCGCCAAGAAGGCGCTTCCCAAGGCCGACCAGGACCAGCTCCAGGTCGTCTTCGTCACCACGGACCCCGAGCGGGACACTCCCGACTCCCTCGGCGCGTGGCTCAGGTCCCAGGACCCCTCCTTCACCGGACTCACCGGGGACTTCGCCACCATCCAGGCCGCCGCCCGCACGCTCGGCGTCGGTATCGAGGCACCCAAGAAGCAGGCCGACGGCAGCGTCGTGTCCATGCACGGCGCCCAGGTCATCGCGTTCTCGCCCAAGACCGACGAGGGGTACCTCCTCTACGGCGAGGGCACGACCATCGACGACTACACCAAGGACCTGCCGAAGATCGTCAAGGGAGAGAACCCGTGAACGCCCGCACCACCCGCACCCTCGCCGCCGTCCTCTCCCTGACGGCAGCGTTCGCCATATCCGGCTGCTCCTCGGACTCCGGCTCCGGCTCGGGCGCCAAGGCCGACGGGGCCAAGCCCAAGATGACGGTCAGCGGTGCCTTCATGCCGGAACCGGTGAACGACAAGATGGCCGGCGCGTTCATGGTCATCAAGAACGGCTCCGGGACCGCGGACAAGCTCACCGCGGTCACCAGTGCGCTCTCCGACGATCTGCAGATCCACGAGACCAAGGACCAGAAGATGCAGCAGGTCCCGTCCATGGACGTGCCGGCGAACGGAGAGCTCAGGCTGGAGCGCGGCGGCAGCCACATCATGTTCATGGGGCTCAAGAGCAAGCCGAACGTCGGCGACAAGGTCACCGTCGAGCTGCGCTTCGAGAAGTCCGACCCGGTGAAGGTCGAGCTGGACGTCAAGGAACGGACGTACAACGCCCAGGCTCCGACTCCCACCGATGGCAACGCCCACTGACGGACCGAGGTACTGACACGCCATGACGGCCACCGCCCTCGCCCCCTCCCCGGCCCGCGTCCGGCCCGCGGCGCTCCTGCCACGGCTCACGCTGGTCCTCGCGGCCCTGCTGGCAACGCTGTTCACCGCCGCCGCGCCGGCCACGGCACATGCCGCACTCACCGCGAGCGATCCCCAGGAGGGGGCGGTGGTCGCCACGGCCCCCGCTCAGGTCACCCTCTCCTTCTCGGAGCAGGTCGCCATGGGCGACGACTCCATTCGCGTCATGGACCCCCAGGGCAAGCGGGTGGACACCGGCGAACTCCGGGACATGTGCAGCGGATCCACCATCCGCTATGGCACTGCCCTGCACTCCGGCCTGCCGGACGGCACCTACACCGTTGCCTGGCAGGCGGTCTCCGCCGACAGCCACCCCGTCTCGGGAGCCTTCACCTTCTCCATCGGGGCGCCGTCCAGCACGAGCGTCACCCTGCTCACGCACCAGGGGGGCGGCGGTCCGGTGGGCATCGCGTACGGCATCGCCCGCTACGCCGCCTACGCCGGTTTCACCGTCCTGGTGGGAGGCGCCGCGTTCATCCTGCTGTGCTGGCGCCCGGGCGCTGCGCAGCGCCCGCTGCAGAAGCTCGTCCTGCGGGGCTGGGTCATGCTCACCGCAGCCACCCTCGCGATGATCGTGCTCCGCAACCCGTACACCGGATCGGGGAAGTTCGCCGATGCGCTCGACCTGAGCGGGCTCAAGTCGGTACTGGAGACGAAGACCGGCGCCTCCCTCGTCTCCCGACTGCTCCTCCTCGGGGCCGCCGCGCTGTTCGTCGCGGTGCTCTTCGGTGCGTACGCCCGGCGGCAGACCACCCCGGCCGCGGAGGAGAACGCGAGCAAGGACACCAGTGACCTGTTCTTCGGCCTCGCCATCGGCGGAGCCGTGGTCGCCGGCGGTATCGCCGCCACCTGGGCTCTGGCCGAGCACGCCTCCACCGGCGTTCAGCCCGGTATCGCCATGCCGGTGGACATCGTGCACCTGATGGCTGTCGCCCTCTGGCTCGGTGGGCTCACCGCGCTGCTCGTAGCCCTCCACAAGGTGCCCGACATGGAGCGCGAGGCAGTCCAGCGGTTCTCCAAGGTCGCCTTCGTCTGTGTCCTGGTCCTCACGGCCACCGGGATCTACCAGTCCTGGCGTCAGCTCGGCACCTGGTCCGCTCTCACGGGCACGAGCTACGGGCAGCTCCTGCTCGTCAAGATCGGCCTGGTGGCCGTCCTGGTCGCAGTCGCCTACCTCTCCCGGAGCTGGACCGCGCGATTGTCCGACGCAGCGGCCGGGACTGCGGCGCGGCTCGTCCCCCAGCGTGATGTTTCACGTGAAACGCGGCGCGCTGTTTCACGTGAAACATCGGCCGTCGGCGTCCGAGCCACAGGTGCGGAAGACCCGAAGCGGGCCGCGCAGCTGGCCAGGCAGCGCGCCGCCCGTGAGAACGCGCGGGAGAAGCAGGCCCGCGACGCCGATCCCTCCCGTGCGGGCCTGCGGCGCTCCGTGCTTGCCGAGGCGGCCGTCGCGGTTGCCCTGCTCGCGGTGACCACCGTGCTCACCGGGACGGAGCCGGGGCGCGCCGCGGAGCAGGAGGCGGGTCGCACCACCTCGGCCACGGCTGTCCCCAACCGGGCCATCAAGATCACCCTCCCCTTCGACACCGGCGGCGCGAAGGGCAAGGGCTCCGTCCGACTCGAAGTCGACCCGGGCCGGGCCGGGGCCAACACCCTCCATCTCTGGGTCAACGACCCTGACGGCAGCCCCCTCGACGTCCCCGAGATCAAGGTCGCCTTCACCCTCCCCGCCCGGGAGATCGGACCCCTCCCGCTCGTGCCGGAACGCGCGGCCCCCGGCCACTGGAGCGCATCGGGCGTCCAGCTGCCGTTCGCCGGGGAATGGCGAATCGACGTGACCGTCCGTACCTCCGACATCGACCAGACGACCGTCCAGAAGAACGTGAAGATCGGCTGACCCCGTGACCGAGACCCCCGACATCGAGATCTCCCGCCGGCGACTGCTGGGCACCGTCGGCGCCGCAGGTGCGGCCGGGCTCGCGCTCGGTGCCACCGGCGGCGCCCTGGTGCACTCCGCACTGGGCGACTCCGCCGATGGTGCCGCCGGGCCGCCCGGATCCCTCGCCTCGCTGGGCGCCACGCAGGTCGCCTTCGACGGCGACCACCAGGCCGGGATCACCACTCCGCTGCAGGCCAAGGGGCACGTCCTCGCCTTCGATCTTGTGCCCGGCGCCGGGCGCAAGGAGGCCGCCGCCCTCATGCGCCGCTGGTCCGACACCGCACGGCGGCTCATGGCGGGGGAGACCGCGCCGACAGCCGACTCCGGCATCGCCCTGGATGCCGGGCCGTGCTCCCTCACCATCACCTTCGGTTTCGGCCACTCCTTCTTCGACCGCACCGGCCTGACCGACCGCCGCCCCACCGCCCTCGACCCGCTGCCGGACTTCTCCTCCGACCGGCTCGATGCCCAGCGCAGCAACGGCGACCTCTGGGTCCAGATCGGCGCCGACGACGGCCTGGTCGCCTTCCACGCCCTGCGCGCCCTCCAGAAGGAGGCCGGGGAGGCCGCCCGGGTCCGCTGGCAGATGAACGGCTTCAACCGGTCCCCCGGCGCCACCGCCACCGCGATGACCGCCCGCAACCTCATGGGCCAGGTCGACGGCACCGGCAATCCGAAGCCCTCGGAGCCCGACTTCGACCGGCGGATCTTCGTACCCGCTGCCGGTCCCGGGCCTGCCGGACACGCCTGGATGGGCGGAGGCTCGTACGCCGTGGTGCGGCGCATCCGGATGCTCCTCGACGACTGGGACAAGCAGCCCCTCGCCCAGCAGGAGCAGGTCATAGGACGGACCAAGGCCACCGGCGCCCCGCTCACCGGCGGCACCGAGACCACGAAGATGCAGCTCGACAAGATCGGCCCCGACGGCAAGCCCGTCATCCCCTCCAATGCGCACGCCCGGATCTCGGCCCCCGAGCAGAACGGCGGGGCGGCCATGCTCCGGCGCCCGTTCTCCTTCCACGACGGGATCTCCGCGGACGGCAGCCCCGACGCCGGACTCCTCTTCATCTGCTGGCAGGCCGATCCGCTGCGCGGTTTCGTCCCGGTCCAGCGCAAGCTCGACCGGGGAGACGCCCTGTCGCAGTTCATCCGGCACGAGTCCAGTGGGCTGTACGCGGTCCCGCCCGGTCCACGCGCCGGGGAGTACGTGGGTCAGCGGCTGCTCGACGGATGACGGACACCGCCGCCGCGGTCTGCATAGCGGCATTACGCTGATCGCATGTCAGCCACCCGCTTCACCTACCTCGGCCCCGAGGGCACCTTCACCGAGGCCGCCCTGCGCACCCTGCCGGAAGCCGCGACCCGGGAGCTCGTCCCGATGGTGTCGGTCCCGGCCGCCCTGGACGCCGTGCGCAACGGCGAGGCAGCCGCCGCCCTGGTGCCGATCGAGAACTCGGTGGAGGGCGGCGTCACGGCCACCCTGGACGAGCTGGCCTCCGGCGAACCGCTGATGATCTACCGCGAGGTGCTGCTGCCCATCGCCTTCGCGCTGCTCGTACGGCCGGGGACCCACCTTTCCGACGTCAAGACGGTCACGGGGCACCCGGTCGCCCAGCCGCAGGTGCGCAACTGGCTGCGGGCGAACCTGCCCGACGCGCTGTGGGAGTCGGCAGCCTCCAATGCCGATGGGGCCCGGCTGGTGCAGGAGGGCCGCTTCGACGCCGCCTTCGCGGGCGAGTTCGCGGCCGCCACGTACGGGCTCGTCCCGCTGGTCACCGAGATCCACGACGCGCAGAACGCGGAGACCCGTTTCGTGCTCGTCGGCCGGCCTGCCCGGCCTGCCGCGCCGACCGGTGCCGACAAGACCTCGGTCGTGCTCTGGCTGGGCGACGACCACCCCGGCGCACTGCTGGAGCTGCTCCAGGAGTTCGCCGTCCGCGGGGTCAACCTGATGCTGATCCAGTCCCGGCCGACCGGCGAGGGCATCGGGAACTACTGCTTCGCCGTGGACGCCGAGGGCCACATTTCCGACCGGCGTGTCAGCGAGGCACTCATGGGGCTGAAGCGGACCTGTCCGCAGGTGCGCTTCCTCGGTTCCTATCCCCGTGCGGGGGTCGCTCACGGTGACGTCCGGAATCCGCGGCCGGGAACCTCGGACGGCGACTTCACGGCTGCTTCGGACTGGCTGACGCGCTGCCTCGACGGTCGGCCGTAGTTTTCCCCAGCCCTGTCCACAAAGTTATCCACAGGGCGAGATGGGGACCTGTGGACTAGTCGACACTCCGGACCGGCAAAGTCGACAAATCGGTCGGGCGGCTCGGGTTTCGCGCTGGAGAGCGGAAGGTAAACGGCGTCACCTCCGCATCCTCGACCAACTCTTTGGAGCGAGTCATTCCCACCCGAATGAGTGTGTGAGGGTGGTTTGAACCCTGATTCTTCCTGAGCGACTCCCGGGCGGGATTGATCCCTTTCCGTGTCCACAGATCCAGCACACAGCCTGTGGATAAGCTGCCCACGCCGGCAATTCCTGTGGACAAGGGAGCCCTCCGCCCCTGCTCAGGGGTGACCCGGCCGGGGATGATGTGCCCCTTTTCGGGGAATGGGCCGCCTTTGTTGACCGCGGGGGAACGGATCGGTTCCCGCCAGTTCCGAACAGTTTCCATTCGCGGCAATTGGGGCATAGTGACACGCAGCGTTATATCGATGTGAGGCCGCGAAGCCCAGCCCGGTAGCCTGGAGGGGTGATTGACCTTCGGCTGCTCCGTGAAGACCCTGACCGTGTCCGCGCCTCGCAGCGCGCCCGTGGAGAGGACGTCGAGCTCGTCGACGCACTGCTCTCCGCCGACGAGCGCCGCAGGTCCTCCGGCATGCGCTTCGACGAACTGCGCAATGAGCAGAAGTCGCTCGGCAAGCTCATCCCCAAGGCCTCCCCGGAGGAGCGGGCGGAGCTGCTGAAGAGGGCCGAGCAGCTCAAGGCGGACGTCAAGGCCGCCGAGGCCGAGCAGAACGAGGCGGACGAGGCGGCCAAGCAGCTGCTGCTCCGGCTCGGCAACATCGTCCACGAGGACGTGCCGGTCGGCGGCGAGGAGGACTTCACCGTCCTGGAGACGCACGGCACGATCCGCGACTTCGCCGCCGAGGGCTTCGAGCCCAAGGACCACCTGGAGCTCGGCGAGGCGCTGGGCGCCATCGACGTCGAGCGCGGTGCCAAGGTGTCGGGCTCACGCTTCTACTACCTGACCGGTGTCGGCGCCCTGCTGGAACTGGCCCTGGTCAACGCGGCCATCGCGCAGGCCACCGAGGCCGGTTTCATCCCGATGCTGACCCCCGCGCTGGTGCGCCCGCGCGCCATGGAGGGCACCGGCTTCCTCGGCCAGGCCGCGGAGAACGTGTACCACCTGGAGAAGGACGACTACTACCTGGTCGGAACCTCCGAGGTCCCGCTCGCCGCGTACCACATGGACGAGATCATCGACGCCGACAAGCTGCCGTTGCGGTACGCCGGCTTCTCGCCGTGCTTCCGCCGCGAAGCCGGTACCTACGGCAAGGACACCCGGGGCATCTTCCGCGTGCACCAGTTCGACAAGGTCGAGATGTTCTCCTACGTCGCACCGGAGGACGCCGAGGCCGAGCACGCGCGTCTCCTCGCCTGGGAGAAGCAGTGGCTGACCAGCCTGGAGCTGCCGTTCCAGGTGATCGACGTCGCCACCGGCGACCTCGGTGCCTCCGCCTCGCGCAAGTTCGACTGCGAGGCGTGGATCCCGACGCAGGGCAAGTACCGCGAGCTGACCTCCGCCTCGAACTGCGACGGCTTCCAGGCCCGCCGGCTTTCGATCCGCTACCGCGACGGCAAGAAGACCGCTCCGCTCTCCACGCTGAACGGCACCCTGTGCGCCGTCCCGCGCACGATCGTCGCCATCCTGGAGAACCACCAGCAGGCCGACGGTTCGGTTCGGGTGCCTGCGGTGCTCCGCCCGTACCTGGGCGGCCGCGAGGTGCTGGAGCCGATCACCAAGTGAGCCCGGCCCCGTTCCCGTACAAGCTCGTCGCGACCGATCTCGACGGCACGCTGCTGCGTGGCGACGACACCGTCTCGGAACGCACCCGTGAGGCGCTCGCCGCGGCCACCGCGGCGGGCGCGGCGCACATCATCGTCACCGGCCGGGCCGTGCCCTGGACCCGGGGCGTGCTGGACGATCTCGGCTACAAGGGCATCGCCGTGTGCGGGCAGGGCGCGCAGATCTACGACGCGGGAGCCCACCGTCTGCTGACCTCGGTCACGCTGGACCGGCAGCTGGCCGGCCTCGCGCTGTCGAAGATCGAGGCAGAGGTGGGGCCGCTCGCGCTGGCGGCCAGCCGGGACGGGCTGGACGGCGACGTGCTGTTCGGGCCCGGCTACCAGGTGCAGGGGGGCCTGCCGGCCGTCTACCTGGAGGACACCGCAGCGGTGTGGGCCGCTCCGCTGACCAAGCTGTACATCCAGCACCCGGAACTCGACGACGACACCCTGGTCAAGGCGGCCCGGGAGACCGTGGGCGCCTTGGTCGACATCGTCATGGCCGGTCCGGGCATCGTGGAGATACTGCCCCTGGGCCTGACGAAGGCGACCGGCCTCTCCCTGGCCGCACGCCGACTGGGCGTGAAGGCGGCGGAGACGATCGCGTTCGGTGACATGCCCAACGACATCCCGATGTTCGGCTGGGCGGCGCACGGAGTGGCCATGGCCAATGCCCATGCGGAGCTGAAGGCGGTGGCCGACGAGGTGACGACCTCCCACGAGGAGGACGGCATCGCGGTGGTGCTGGAGCGCCTGCTGGGCGCCGCGTAGGACCTGACGAGGCGTCCGGGGCAGCCCGCGCCGGACGGCGCGCTCGAAGTGGCTGCCCCGGACCCTTGTTACTCCCCGCACGGATCACTCTGCCCCGGGTGGAAGCCCCGTACCAGCGAATTTCATGTTTCACGTGAAACGTCGGCCGGGTGCGGGTGCCGGGTCAGCGGCCAGGCGAGCAGACCGACGGCAAGCGAGATCGCGTGCCCGAGATCGGTGAAATTGCCGCCGGTGAAGAGGGGGATCCCGAAGAAGGCGACCACCCCGGCCAGATAGAACCAGCGCAACGGGTGGGGGAGCCGGTAAGTGAGGACGCCGATGGACGCGGCCAGCCCGTAGCTCACGCCGACGTCGACCACGTGGACCATGCTGTGCGGGGCCCGGTGGTCCTCAATCGCCATCAGCACGACCTTCTGGCTGACCAAGGTGGCCGTGATGTGCGCGGTCGCGACGATGGCGAGCCAGCGCAGCGTGCCGAGCCAGCGTTCCACAGGTGCGTGGAAGAGCTCGAAGAGGACGGCGTAGAGGGCGAGCGAGGACGGGTTCTCGATCCAGAACGCACTGGAGAGCAGGGCCCGGACGGGATGCCTGGTGAGCTCGTGGATATTGCTGCTGTGGCGGTGGAGCAGGACGTGTTCGACGCGGTCGGGGGCTACCACCACGATGAGGCTGGTGATGGCGATGACGAGCAGCCATATGTGCGTCCCGGGCGAGGAGCGTATCCAGGCCCGCACGGGCCTGGACGGCTCGGGCTGGGGGTGCTCGACCATGCACTGATGATGCCCCGTACGACGGTGCCCCGCCTGGCCGGTGGGCCGGGCGGGGCACAGTTCGCGGAGTCGGCGTGGCGGGGGTCTACTCCTCTCCGGCCAGGGTCAGGCGGCGCAGCTTCTGGCCGGCGTAGACGGTGGCGCCGACGGTGACCGCGCAGAGCAGGACGGCGGCGGTGGGCAGGGCGACGGTGGCGTCGACGTAGCCCTCCCCGGCGACCTTCTCGGCGAGCGCCAGCGCCCACTGCTGAACGCTGAGGGTCTTGGCTCCGGAGACCAGGCTCCCGAAGAGGGACTCCCAGATCAGGGCGTAGACCAGGCCGAAGACCACGGCATGCCGGCTGACGGTGCCAAGCAGCAGGAACAAGGCGCTGTAGGCGATCGAGGCGACGAGCGCGGCGACGGTGTAGGCGACGGCGATCTGCTGGCCATTGCCGTTGAGGATGAAGCCGGCGATCAGCGTGGGGATCGCGGAGAAGGCCATGGTGACCGCGATCGCGACGATCAGCTTCGTCATGATGATCGTCGGACGCTTCACCGGCTTGGAGAGCAGGTAGACGATCGAGCCGTCGTCGATCTCCGGGCCGATGGCGCCGGTCCCGGCGATGACGCCGATCAGCGGGACCATGGTCGCCAGGGCGAAGCCGCCCAGCAGGTCGGCGGCGACCTTGTCGTCCAGGCCCGTGAAGGCGCGGACGGCGAGGGAGATGACGATCAGCAGGGCCGGCAGCGCGAAGAGGATCAGAGCGCGGCGACGGCCGAGCAGGGCGCGATAGGTGAGCCGGGCCACGGTGGGGTTGTACATGGGTGCCAGCTCCTTCAGGCCGCGACGAGGTAGGAGAAGACCGACTCAAGCGACTCGTCGGAGGGCGAGACGGTCAGGAGCCGGATGCCGTGGGCGCGCGCGACCCGGGGCAGCAGTTCGGTGAAACGGCCGAAGTCGACCGCCTGGATGCGCAGGGCGCCTTCCTTGACGTCGACCTCGATACCGGCGGTGGAGGGGTCGGCGATCAGAGCAGCCGCAAGGGCGCGGTCGTCGGAGGAGCGGACGAGGTAGCGGTGCGGGCGGTCCGTCATCAGACGGCGGATCTTGCGGAAGTCGCCGGAGGCGGCGTGCCGGCCGGCGACAACGACCTCGATGTGGGAGGCGAGCTGTTCGACCTCTTCGAGGATGTGCGAGGAGAACAGGACGGTGCGCCCTTCCTCGCCCATGCGCCGCAGCAGGTCCATGAGCTGCATCCGCTGGCGCGGGTCCATGCCGTTGAACGGTTCGTCGAGCAGGAGCACGGACGGGTCGTGGACGAGGGCCGAGGCCATCTTCACGCGCTGGCGCATGCCCTTGGAGTAGGTCGCGATCTTGCGGTCCTGGGCGTACTCCATCTCCACGGTGGCCAGCGCCCGCTGGGCCGCCGCCTCGTCGAGCCCGTGGAGTTCGGCGTTGGCGACGACGAACTCCCGGCCGGTGAGGAAGTCGTACATGGCCTCCCGCTCGGGGACCACGCCGATCTGCCGGTAGACCTGCTCGTTGCGCCAGATCGGCGCGCCGTCGAGGGTGACGGTGCCCGTGGAGGGGGCGAGGAAGCCGCCCATCATGTTGATGAGGGTGGACTTCCCGGCGCCGTTGGGGCCCAGCAGGCCGGTCACACCGGGGCCGATGCGCATGGTCACGTCGTTGACGGCGACGACGTTCCCGAACCAGCGGGAGGTGTGGTCGATGTCGATGATGGTCACAGCCCGGCCTTCCGGTAGCGGGCCATCAGGGCGGCGTAGGAGCCGGCGATGAGGGCGAGGACGACGAGCAGGTAGACGGAGCCGGCTGCGGCCGAGGGGCCTTCGCCGCCGGGGAAGGCGGAGGTGGCGCCGAGGAACGCGGTCTGTACGCCGTCGATCAGGGTGATCGGCGAGAACAGGCCCATCCACTCGACGGCGCCCGTGGAACCGGTGTTGTAGGCGATGCCCTGGACTGCGGTCACTGCACCATACGGAATCAGGAGCAGGGCGATGATGGCGGCGACACCGAAGCCGCGGCGCGGGGTGAGCGCGGCCATGACCAGGCCGAGGCCGGCGAAGAAGACGGACAGCAGCAACACGGACACCAGTCCCTGGGCGAACCCCTTCGTCTGGTCCGCGAAGTCGAATTTCGCCAACAGGGAGCCGATCCACATGATCAGCAGCGGTGTGGCGGTCAGGATGAACAGGGCCGAGGCCATCGCGGCGAACTTGGCGAGGACGTAGTCGACCCGCTCGATGGGGCGGGAGAAGTAGAGCGGCACGGTCTTGAACCGCAGGTCCCGGGAGACCGACTGCGGCGCCTGCGAGGCCAGGTAGAGGCCGATGATCATCTGGGTGGTCAGGGCGTACGTCGTGTACTTGATCGGCAGGTCGGTGGAGCCGGGCACCGCGATGGCGATGGCCACGATGATCAGCGCCGGGATGCACATCACCGCGAAGAGGATCATCGGGAGGACCTTGGACTTGGCGGACCGGCCGAGTCCGTAGGCCCCGCGCAGCGACTGCGAGAACAGCGAGGTGCGGGCGTAGGAGCGGCCGAGCCGGGCGCCCTCGTAGGACCGGTAGCCGATGTTGTGGATCTGGGTGGAGGTGTCAGGCGCCATCGGAACCGGCTCCCTTCTGCTGGT
This sequence comes from Streptomyces sp. NPDC044571, assembly GCF_040647115.1. NCBI lineage: Bacteria > Bacillati > Actinomycetota > Actinomycetes > Kitasatosporales > Streptomycetaceae > Streptomyces > Streptomyces sp. NPDC044571. The sequence goes on along the minus strand of NZ_JBEZBN010000039.1, from coordinate 29,495 downwards.
GGCGGTCGTGGTCGCGGAAGACCTCGGCGATGTGGTGGCGGCGCTGCTCCATGCGGACCAGGCCGAGACCGAGGTCGGCGACGGTATCGCGGACGGTGTCGTAGGTGTCCTCGCCGGTGGCCTCGACGAGCAGGATGTGGCCGGCTCCGGGGAGGCCCTGCTCCTCGCCCGCGTGAAGGGTGAGACCGGCCGAGGCCAGCGCCTTGCGCAGGGCCGCCGTCCCGTCCGGGTGGAGGTCGGAGTCGGTGACCTCGACCGCGAGGGTGGCGGTGGTCTGGGTGAAGTCGCTCGTTGAGCTGGAGCGCAGCAGCTTGCCGCCGTCGACGACCACCACGTGGTCGCAGGTCCGCTCCAGTTCGCCGAGCAGGTGGGAGGTGACCAGGACGGAGATGCCGAAGTCGGTGTAGACCCGGCGGATCAGGCCGAGCATCTCATCGCGGCCTACGGGGTCGAGGCCGTTGGTGGGCTCGTCGAGCAGGACCAGCTGGGGGTCGTGGACGAGCGCCTGGGCGAGCTTGACGCGCTGCTTCATGCCGGTGGAGTAACCGCCGATGGGACGGTAGCGCTCCTCGTACAGCCCCACGTGGCGCAGGGTGTCGGCGGTCCGCTCGCGCGCGGCGGCCGGGGGGAGGCCGGACATGCGCGCCATGTGGACGACGAACTCGGTGGCCGAGACGTCGGGCGGCAGGCAGTCGTGCTCGGGCATGTAGCCGACGCGTTCGCGGATGGCGCTGCCGTGGGTGGCGACGTCGAGTCCGAGTACGGCGGCGCGGCCCTCGGTGGCGGGGGACAGTCCCAGCAGGATCTTGATCAGCGTGGACTTGCCGGCTCCGTTGGCGCCCACGAGGCCGGTCACTCCGGGCCCGATGTCCAGGGAGAGCCGGTCGATGGCGGTCACTCGGGGGTACCGCTTGCTCAGGCTTTCGGTCGCGATGACAGTCACGGCACCGACGTTAGTGGTGCGGACCGCGCGGATCGTCAGACCTGGAGCGCCATCCTGTCTCCGCCTTGAGGACTACGGCCCCTGCCCCAAGGCTGACATGGAGGCTCGGCAGCGGAACGTCCCGGCGGCGGAATGCCCCGGCGGCGCGGTGCCTCGCCCAGGGCCGGGGACCGGCCAACTTTATCCACAGGTCTGTGCACGGGCCTTGACGCGCCCTCCGGTCATTGTCACATTCATCAATGTCAACTTTCGGGTGCGTACGGCTCTACGGACGGACGGCTGGCATGGCTGGGGACACCAAGCAAGGCACCGCGCACCTCTCCGCCGAGCTGCGCGGGTTCAGGGAAGTACAACGCCTTGCGTACGAGTGCGCGGAGACCGTCGCGGCGCAGCTGCGGCCAGGTGTGACCGAGCGCGAGGCCGCGAGGATGCAGCGGGAGTGGCTGCGGGACCGCGGGGTTCGGGACTGGTTCCATCTGCCGTTCGCCTGGTTCGGGGACCGCACCGCTTTCACGAACTTCAAGATCCCCCTCCAGTTCTTCCCGACGAACCGGAAGCTGGAGCCGGGCATGCCGTTCATCCTCGACATGGCGCCGGTCCACCGGGGGTACGCGGCCGACATCGGCTACTCGGGCAGCCTCGGGCTGAATCCGGTGCAGGACCGGCTGATGTCCGATCTGCGGCCGCACCGCGACCTGATCGTGGAACAGGTCCGCGAACGCCGGCCGCTGCGGGAGATCTACGAGAACGTCGAACGGCTGATGGTCCGGCAGGGCTATGCCAACCGGCACCGCGCGTATCCGTTCGGCGTGATCGCTCACAAGATCGGCCGCGTCAGGGAACGGCGCTGGGCCCCGACCGCCTTCGGGTTCGGCACGCAGTCCCTGAAGGGGCTGGCCTCGGACGCCCTGCACGGACACCGCGAGGGCTGGTCCCCGCTGTGGAGTCCGTACCACTTCTCGGACCATCCGCCGCAGCCAGGGCTGTGGGCGGTGGAGCCGCATCTGGGCTTCCGGGGGACCGGCGCGAAGTTCGAGGAGATCCTGGTGGTCACCGACTCCCGGGATCCCGAGGAGAGTGCGTACTGGCTGGACGACGATCTGCCGCACGTGCGGCGCTGGGCCGAGGAGACGACAGCATGAGCGGGACGGACAGGACCGGCGCCTACGGCGCGGCGGACGGCGCGGGCCTCGCGGGGGCCCGCGAGCGCCGGGTGAGTACCGGCGGGGTCGAGCTGTGCGTCGCCGAACTCGGCGAGGCGGACCGGCCGACCGTGCTGCTGGTGCACGGGTACCCCGACAGCAAGGAGGTCTGGTCGGAGGTCGCGGAGCGGCTGGCGACCCGCTTCCACGTGGTGCTCTACGACGTGCGCGGACACGGTCGCTCGACGGCTCCGCAGCCGCTGCGCGGAGGATTCACCCTGGAGAAGCTGACCGACGACTTCCTCGCGGTCGCGGACGCCGTCAGTCCGGACCGGCCGGTGCACGTGGTCGGGCACGACTGGGGCTCCGTCCAGGGCTGGGAGTTCGCCACGGTCGCCCGTACCGAAGGCCGGATCGCCTCCTTCACCTCCATCTCCGGGCCCTCCCTCGACCACTTCGGGCACTGGATCAAGAAACGGATGACGCGTCCGACCCCGCGGCGGGCGGCGCAGTTGCTGGGCCAGGGCGCCAAGTCCTGGTACGTGTACATGCTGCACACGCCCGTGCTGCCGGAGCTCGCCTGGCGCGGCCCGCTCGGCAAGCGGTGGCCGCGCATCCTGGAACGCGTCGAGAAGGTCCCGGCCGGCGCCTACCCGACCGCTTCGCTGCGCTCGGACGCCGCCCACGGGGCCTGGCTGTACCGCGACAACGTACGTCCTCGGCTGCGCAGGCCGCGCCCCGATGCGTACGCGCACGTACCGGTCCAGCTGATCACGCCGACGGGGGACGCCTTCCTCTCCGAGCGGCTCTACGACGACCTGGAGCGGTGGGCCCCGGACCTGGTACGGCGCACCTTGGCCGCCAAGCACTGGGTACCGCGGACCCGGCCGGACCAACTGGCCGGATGGATCTCCGACTTCGTCACCGCCCGGGAGGATCCCGCCACCCGGGCCCCGGAGCACAAGGCGCCGGGCAGGTACGCCGACCGTTTCGCCGGCCGGCTGGTGCTCGTCACCGGGGCTGCCAGTGGCATCGGACGGGCCACGGCCTTCGCCTTCGCCGAGGCGGGCGCCCGGGTGGTGTGCGTGGACCGGGACGCCGAGGGCGCGGCGCGTACGGCCGACATGGCGCGGCTCGTCGGGGCCCCCGAGGCCTGGGACGAGTGCGTGGACGTCAGTGACGAACAGGCGATGGAGAAACTCGCGGCGAAGGTCGCCGACGCGTACGGAATCGTGGACGTGCTGGTCAACAATGCCGGGATCGGCCTGTCGGGACCCTTCCTGGAGACCACCTCGGAGGACTGGCGCAAGGTCCTCGACGTCAACCTGTGGGGTGTCATCCACGGCTGCCGCATCTTCGGGAAGCAGATGGCCGAGCGCGGCCAGGGCGGGCACATCGTCAACACCGCCTCCGCCGCCGCCTATCTGCCGTCCAGGACGCTGCCCGCCTACAGCACCTCGAAAGCCGCGGTGCTGATGCTGTCGCAGTGCCTGCGTGCCGAGCTCGCGTCGAAGTCGATCGGGGTCTCGGCCGTATGCCCGGGCATCGTCAACACCAACATCACCGCCACCTCGCGCTTCGCCGGGGTGGACGCGGCGGAGGAGAAGCGCCGCCAGGAGCGCTCCTCGCGGCTGTACGGGCTGCGCAACTTCCCGCCGGAGAAGGTGGCCGACGCGATCCTGCGGGCGGTGGTGCGCAATGAGGCGGTGGTGCCGGTGACCCCGGAGTCCAAGGGCGCCCTGTGGATGTCCCGGTTCGCGCCCGCCGCCCTGCGGCGGCTGGCACGGCTGGAGCCCCGGCTGTGACCTCGTACGGGGGCGGTGCGCCGGACCTGTCGGGTCTGGGGCACCGCCCCCGGTACGGGCCTCGGCGCGAGACCCGGCACGGACGCCTCCACGGGCACCTTCGCGGACGCCGGCGCCGAGAGAGCGGCACGGCCATACCGGGCTTCTTCCGGCGGTCGTACCATCCCTCGCAGAAGGGCTCGCTGCTGCGCAGGGGCGGCCGCCTGCCGTGCGGCTTCACCGGCCGCCCCGGGCCGCCGCGGGCGCGGTCGGCCCACCGCCATGTCGTAGGGAGCCCGGATTGTCAGACCAGGCAGGAGCCGAGTACCGGATCGAGGATCTCGCACACCACAGCGGGGCCACGGTGCGCACGATCCGGGCGTACCAGGACCGCGGTCTGCTGCCGAAGCCGGAGCGGCGCGGCCGCTCCAACGTCTACCGGGACACGCATCTGGCGCGCCTGCGCCAGATCGCCGACCTGCTGGACCGCGGCTACACGCTGGCCTCCATCAAGGAGTTGCTGGAGGCCTGGGACGCGGGGCGCGGGCTGGGCGGCGTCCTGGGACTGGTCGCCGAGGTGCACGGGCCGTGGACGGACGAGGAGGCGGCCCGGATCACCCGGGCCGAGCTGAACGAGCGCTTCGGCGGCAGGCCGGACGACGAAGCGGTGGGCGAGGCCTGCGAGCTGGGGGTGCTGGAGCGGATCCCGGGGCGCCCGGACGAGTTCCTGGTGCCGTCGCCGCAGGAGCTGGCCGTGGCAGCGGAGCTGTACGCGGCCGGGGTGCCGCTGGCGGCGATCACCGGCCACCTGCGGGAGCTGCGCGGGCAGGTGGAGCACATAGCCTCGCGGTTCCTGGAGTTCACGACCGAGCATGTCTTCGCCCGCTACCTGGAGCAGGTGCCGCCGACGGACGCCGACGCGGCGGAGGCGGCGACGCTGGTACGGAGACTGCGGCCCCTGGCGCAGCAGACGGTCGATGCCGAGCTGGCGCGGGCGATGCGGCTGTTCGCGACCCGGCACCTGCAGCGGCATCTGGGCGCGGCCGGCGCCCCGCAGCCGTCGGGGCCCGCGGCGGTGGCGCTGCCGGCCGAGACGGTACGCGCGGTGCAGGAGCTGGTCGGCCCCGAGCATGTGGGGGAGTTCGTCCGGGCCGCCACGGAGCGGGAGCTCCAGGCCCGGACGATGAACGAGTTGGCCCGCCGCGGCGGGCGCTAGACCTCGCTCAGTAGTCCACAGGGTAGATCACCCCTTTGCCGTCAAAACCCGTCCAACCGGCTGTGGACAAGCCGGGGCTTCCTGTGGGCAACCCGGTGGACAACTCAACCGATGGCCTCGTACGAGGTGTGCGCGGCAGCGGTGTGACCGGCCGTCACCACCACGGCTCTCGCCCCTTTCGCACCGCGGCGGGCACTGCCGTAGAGGAGGGCGGCGAGGGCGAGACCGACGACCGCACCGAGCAGCTGGGCGGCGACGAACCCGGGCAGCGACTGCGGCGCGATACCGGTGAAGGAGTCGCTGAAGGCGCGCCCGACGGTGCCGGCCGGGTTCGCGAAGGAGCCCGACGAGGTGAACCAGATCGCCGAGGCGATGTACGCGGCGACCGCGGCCGGGATCAGCCGGGGGCGTCCGATGCGCTCCAGGCCCTGGATGACGAGGACGAGTCCGGCGGTGGCGACGACCTCGCCGATGAGCAGGTGGCCGCCGCCGCGGATCTGGGTCGAGAAGCCGCCGGGGAGGCGCCCGAACATGGCTTCGGCGAGGACGGCGCCGCCGATAGCGCCGACGGTCTGGGCGGTGGTGTACACGAGGGCCTCCCGGCCGCCCAGCCCTGCGCCGCCGGTGCGCCGGGCCCACCAGGACGTGAGGGTGACGATGGGGTTGAGGTGGGCTCCGGAGAGAGGGCCGAGCAGGGTGATGATCAGCCCGAGGCCGATGGCGGAGGCGAGCGAGTTGGCGAGGAGGGCGACTCCGGTGTCACGACTGAGGCCCTCGGCCTGGATACCGGAACCGATCACCACCACGAGAAGACCGGCCGTTCCGATGAACTCGGCGACGGCACGGCGCGGCAGGGAAGCGTGGATCGTCATGGGTTCTCCCCCGGGGAAGGCGTTCAGTGGAAAATGTATTCCGCATCTTGGAAAGAAGATAGCGGTCGCCCCGGCTGTTGCCGCCGCGAAAATGCACCGCCCGCAGCCCCTCCCACCCGGCAAGCTGGGGTCATGGACGACAAGCGCACCGTGAAGGTGTCCAAATACGTCTCGAAACACCTGCGCCATCAGCCGGAACGCATCGGACTGGTGCTCGACGACCACGGCTGGGTGGAGATCGACGACCTTCTGGGCGCGGCCGCCGCCCACGGCTTCCCCTTCAGCCGCGCCGAACTCGACCACGTCGTCGCCACCAACGACAAGCAGCGCTTCGCCGTCGAAGGCAGCCGCATCAGGGCCAGCCAGGGCCACACCGTTTCCGTGGACCTGGGGCTCGCGGAGGCCGAGCCGCCGGCGTACCTCTACCACGGCACGGTCGCGGCAGCGCTGGACGCGATCCGCACCGAGGGCCTGCGCCCCATGGCCCGCCACCACGTACACCTCTCCCCCGACCGGGAGACGGCAACCCGCGTCGGTGCGCGGCGCGGACGGCCCGTCGTGCTCGCCGTGGACGCGGCGGCCATGCGCGCCGCCGGGCACGTGTTCCGGATCAGCGCCAACGGAGTGTGGCTGGTGGATGCCGTACCGCCGCAGTTCCTGCGCCTGCGCTGACTGCGGCAGCGGCCCGGAGGCGACGGAATTCGGGGAGAGATTGTCAGATCATCGCCCTACTCTGTTCCTCATTCCGGGATCTGTGAGGGGGGGACCTCGCGATCACCGAACCCTTCACGTGCACGCGAGGTGACGCCCCATGACGTCTGCATCCCCTTCTTCTCCGTCTTCTTCTCCGTCCTCCGCTCCCTCTCCCTCCGGCTCTCCCTCCAGCTTTCAGGTCGATTTGCGCGGCCTCGTCGACCTGCTCTCGCACCACCTCTACTCCAGCCCCCGCGTCTACGTCCGCGAGCTGCTCCAGAACGCCGTCGACGCCGTCACCGCCCGCCAGGCGCTCGACCCGCAGGCGCGAATCCGCATCCGCCTGTCGGCGTCCGGGGGCCGGGTGACCATCGAGGACAGTGGCATAGGCCTGACCGCTGCCGAGGCCCACTCCCTCCTCGCCACCATCGGCCGCAGTTCCAAGCGCGGCGGCGACGGGGGCATCGAGGCCGGCGGCTTGGAGAACACCCGCCGCGAGTTCCTCGGCCAGTTCGGCATCGGCCTGCTCGCCTGCTTCGTCGTGGCCCGGCAGATCCGCGTCATCACCCGCTCCGCCCGCGACCCCCAGGCCACGCCCGTCGAATGGCTGGCCACGGACGACGGCTCGTACACCGTCCGCGAGCTGCCGCACGAGGCGCGCCCCGAGGCCGGCACCACCGTCATCCTGCAGGCCCGCCCGGGAGCCGAGGAGTGGACCGCTCCGGCCAAGGTCGAGCAGCTCGCCCGTGACTACGGTTCCCTGCTCCCCTACGACATCACCTTCGACGAAGGCGAGGGCGGCGAGCCGCGCCCCATCACCGACAGGCCGGCCGTGTGGGACCGCTCCTTCCCGACCCCCGCCGCCCGCCGCGTCGCGCTCGCGGGGCACTGTGCCGAGCTCTTCGGCTTCACCCCGCTCGACAGCATCGACCTCGACCTGCCCGTGGCCGGGGTGCGCGGCGTGGCCTACGTCCTTCCCGAGCCGACCAGTCCCGCCCACCGGGCCGGACACCGCGTCCACCTCAAGGGCATGCTCCTCACCGACCAGGCCGACAACCTGCTGCCCGACTGGGCGTTCTTCGTCCGCGCCGTCCTGGACACCGACACGCTGCGGCCCACCGCCTCCCGCGAGAACCTGTACGACGACGAGACCCTGTCCGCCGTACGGGAGGCCCTCGGCACCCGCATCCGGGCCTGGCTCGGCGAACTCGCAGCGAGCGAACCGGAGCGCCTGGCCGCGTTCCTGAGCGTCCACCACCTCGGTGTGAAGTCGCTGGCCCGGCACGACGCCGAGCTGCTCGGCCTGATGCTCCCCTGGCTGCCGTTCGAGACCAGCGACGGATCGATGAGCCTGCAGGAGTTCACCGCCGCCCACAGCGAGATCCACTTCACACGCACCGTGGAGGAGTTCCGCCAGATCGCCCCGATCGCGGCGGCACACGGCCTCGGCGTCATCAACGCCGGCTACACGTACGACGCCGACCTGCTCGCCCTGCTGCCTGCGGTCCGCCCGGACCTCAAGGTCGCCGAGCTGGACGCGGGTGCCGTCACCGAGCGGCTCGACCCGGTCCCCACCTCCGCCGAACTGGCCTTGGCGCCCTTCCTGTCCACCGCCCGCACCCGCCTGGAGGTGCAGGGCTGCGACGTGGTGCTGCGCGCCTTCCAGCCCGTCTCCGTGCCGGCGCTCTACCTCGACGACCGCCAAGCCCGCCAGGAGCGCGACCGGACCGCCGCCCTGGACAGTGCCGACTCCCTCTGGAGCGGCATCCTCGGCGCCCTCCGCGGCTCGGCGCCGCGCGCCCGCCTCGTGCTCAACCACAACAACCCGCTGATCCGCCGGATCGCGGCACTCCCCGACGAGGCCCTGACCGGCACCGCCGTCGAATCGCTGTACGGCCAGGCCCTGCTGATGTCCCAGCGGCCGCTGCGCCCGGCCGACTCCACCCTGCTCAACCGGGCCTTCCTCGGACTCCTGGAATGGGCGACCCACTCCATCGACTCCACGGAGGGCCACCAGTGACCATGCTGACGCGTGAGCAGATCGAGCAGGGCCTTCACGAGAACCGCCAGACGCCCAACGGGACGGCGCGCAACGCCCACGCCGAGGCCCTGGTCGGCGCGGCGGAGGCGAGCGGTGACCAGGCGCTGTTCCGCGAAGCTCTGGACAACCTGATCAACTCCTACCTCTACAGCTCCGAGTCGCCGAAGATGCTGGTGCCGTTCGCCCGGCTGCTCCAGGAGTACGACAAGGACCCCGGCGCCTTCTCCGAATGGGAGGCCCATTCGCTGTTCTGGGAGTTCAAGTGGGTGGCCTCGGCCATCACGGACTCCCCCGAGATCCCGCTGGAATCCGCCGCCGGCTGGCTGGACGAGATGGAGCGCCGCTACCGGATCGCGGGCTACAGCGAGCGGCCGGTACGCAAGGCCGAACTGTGGCTCGCCGACGCCATCGGCGACGACGAGCGGGCCGAGCGGGCGCTGGCCGCCTGGCTGGCCGCCGACCGCGACGACATGAGCGACTGCCACGCCTGCGAACTCAACGGGCAGGGCCAGTACGCGGTCCTGCGCGGCGACGATGCCCGGGCCCTGGAGATGTGGCAGCCCGTGCTCTCGGGCGAGCGGACCTGCGCCGAGGAGCCGCACCGGCTGCTCGGCACCTCCCTGCTGCCGCTGCTGCGGCTCGGCCGGTACGACGAGGCCCGCTCGAACCACCTGCGCGGCTACCGCATGGCCCGGGGCAACGAGAGCCTGCTGCCGACGATCGGCAGGCACATCGAGTTCTGCGCGCTGAGCGGCAACGAATCGCGCGGCCTGGAGATCCTCGCCGAGCACGCCGCCCACCTGCACCCGCTCGCCAACGCAGACGACCAGCGGGCCTTCCACGGCGGGATCCTCGTCCTGCTGCGCCGGCTCCGGGAACTGGGGCACGGCCAGAGCCCGGCCGTCCCGTACGAGGGCGTCCCGCACACGGTCTCCGAGCTGTACGAGGTGCTGCGCGCGAGCTCCCTCGACATCGCGCGGCGGTTCGACGCGCGCAACGGCACCACCCGCGTGTCGGACCGGCTGCTCGCCCGGATCGGGCGGGAGCCGCTGGTGGACGTGCTCCCCCTGGGCGTGCGCAGCTCGGCCCTGCCGCAGGCGGAGCCGGCTTCGGCCGTGCGCCCGGGGGCGGACGCCCTGCCGGCTCCGGACACCGGGGACGGTTTCGCGGGGCTGGTGGAGCGGGCCCGGCAGGCACGCGACCGAGGGCATCCGGGGGCGGACGCCCTGTGGACCGAGGTCGCCGCACGGCTGGACGGGCAGCCGGAGGGCGACATGGATCCCCTGGTCGCCGCGGACGTGGCGGACCACCGGGCCCTGACCGCCGCGCGCGCGGGAGCCGCGGACGCGGCCGAGCTACTGGCAGCGGTCCGCGACGGATACCGGGCGCTCGGTCAGGCGGAGCGCGCCGCACTGGCGGAACTGCGGCTGGCGACCCTGGCCGCGCAGTCCGGGGCGGCTCCGGAGCGGATGCGCGAGCTGCTGCGGGTGGCCCGGCGGTCCGCGGAGGCGCTGGATGCGGGCGAGCCGCTGCGCGAGCGCCGTATCGCGCTCGCCGAACTGACCTCGCTGCGGGTGGAGTCATACCTGCGCTCGGTGGAAAGTACCGAGGAGCACGACCACCACGGCCACGGCCACGGCCACGGCCACGATGAGCTTGCGGCCGAGCTCACCGGCTTCGTCGCCGCATACGGGGGGACCCTGCCGGACCTGGCCGCGGAGGCCGAGGAAATGCTGGGCCGGATCGGCCTGGCGCAGGGTGATCCCGAACGGGCCGTACCGCTGCTGGCGGCGGCAGCGGCGCGGGCGGCGGCCGCCGGCCGGCCATGGCAGGCGGTGGATCCGCTGGTACTGCGGGCCGGCGTCCTGCTGTCCCTGGGCCGGCCCGAGGAAGCCCTGGAGGCGGCGCGTTCCGCGCTGGAGTACTCGGAGGAGGTCGTCGATGCCGAGGCCCAAGCCGTCGTACGGCTCACCCTCGCGGACATCCTGCTGCGCCGGCCCGACACGGCACAGGAGGCGGACGAGCACGCGCTGGGCGCGGCGCACTGGTTCGACCAGGCCGGCCTGAGCGGCGACGGCGGAGCCCAGGCACGGCTGCTGCTGGCCCGCGCCCATGCGCGCAAGGGTCGCACCGCCGATGCGGCGGAAGTACTGCAGTCGACGCTGCCCGACCTGCTGGAGCACGGTGAGGGACAGGCCGTGGCCGCACGGGAGTTCCTCGGGGATCTCCTTCAGGAACTCGGCGACCCGCGGGCGGCGGCGGAGCAGTACCTGCTGGCGGCCGACGTGACCCAGGGCTGGGACGACCCGCGTCCACAGGCGAGCCTCGCCCAGTCGGCCGCCGACCAGCTCTCCGCGGCGCAGCTGCCCCAGGAAGCCGTCGCCGCGTACGAGAGGTCCCTGGAGCTGCACCGGATCAGCGGGGACGCGCCCGTCGCCGAGGTGCGGATCCTGCGTTCCCTGGCCTGGCTCGACCTGCGCGAAAAGGTCGACGACGCCTCGGTCGCACGGGCGCGGACCCGGATGCAGGAGGCGGCGGCCGTACTGGACGCCGCGCTGGCCGCCGCCCCGCAACGCCGGGATCTGCGTTCCGAGCTCGCTCAGACCTGGCAGCAGTTGGCGCAGGTGCTCGACCGGTGGGTGACCACGTACGAGCAGGACGAGGACGGTGAAGGTTCCGCCGAGCGGCCCGGTGCGGCGCAGATCGAGGCCCTGAGGCTGGAGGAGGTCGCTCTGTCCGAGCGCGCGGCCGGCATCTACGCGGAACTCGGACCGGACCATCTGGGAGACCGGTTGCACTGCGTGCAGTACGCGGCGTGGACCGAGCAGGAGTTGGGCCGCGAAGAAGCGGGCGCCGCCCGGATGTCGGCGCTGATCGACGAACTGCGGGCCCTGCCCGGGGGAGCCCCGGAAACCCTCCTGGAGCGTGCGCAGTACGTGCTGGACCGGCTGAGCTCCTGATCTCCGCGCTGCCCTGCCGATGTCCCTGCCGCCCGAAAGCGGCAGGGGCATCGGTATGACGCCCGGGGAACCGGATCAGCCGGCCAGCTGCGCCAGGCCGTCGGTGGCGATCTTCTCGAAGACGTTCTCGTCGCCAGCGAAAACGGAGTCCGGGATCGGAGCGTGGATCACCAGCTCGCTGAAGCCCAGCTCCTGGTGGCGGCCCGCGAAGTCGACGAAGGCGTCCACGGACTCCAGCAGGGTGTTGCGTTCCGGAGTGAAACCGGTCAGCAGGATCTTTTCCATCGCCTCCGGACTGCGGCCGATCTCGGCGAAGGCCTGGTCCAGCTTGGCGAGCTGCCCGCGCAGGGCTTCCATCGACTGCTCGGGGGTGCCCTCCTCGAACAGCTTCGGGTCGCCGGTCGTCACCCAGGCCTGGCCGTGGGCGGCGGCGAGCCTCAGGCCGCGCGGCCCGGTTGCGGCGACCGCGAACGGCAGCCGCGGCCGCTGCACGCAGCCAGGGATGTTGCGGGCCTCGTCAGCGGAATAGAAGGTGCCCCGCTCGCTGACCGCCGGCTCGGTCAGCAGCCGGTCCAGCAGCGGCACGAACTCGGCGAAGCGATCGGCGCGCTCCCGCGGCGTCCAGGAATCCTGACCCATGGCTGTCGCATCGAACCCGTTGCCGCCGGCGCCGATGCCGAGCGTGACCCGCCCGCCGGAGATGTCGTCCAGGCTCATGAGCTCCTTGGCCAGGGTCACCGGGTGCCGGAAGTTCGGCGAGGTCACCAGCGTGCCCAGACGCATCCGTTCCGTAGCCGCGGCCGCGGCGGTCAGCGTCGGGATCGCGCCAAACCAGGGGAGGTCACGGAAGGAGCGCCAGGACAGGTGGTCGTAGGTGTAGGCGGTGTGAAACCCAAGCCCCTCGGCTCGCACCCACTGGTCCCGGCCCCCCTCACGCCACGGGCGTACGGGGAGGATCACAGTGCTCAGACGCAGACTCATGCGTTCGAGACTACGGCTCCATCAATGTTTCACGTGAAACATCGGTGCGTCTCGTTTCACGTGAAACATCGCCAACGGGGGCACGGCCGGTACCGGGTCTGGTCGGGTGTCGCGGTGCCATGGGCGAAGATGGAGCCGTGACCTCGGCTCCCCAGCGCCCGGACGGGCCCACCCCCACTCCCCGGCTCATCGCCACCGATCTCGACGGCACCCTGCTGCGCGACGACAAGTCCGTGTCGCTGCGCACGGTCGCCGCGCTGGCTGCCGCCGAGGAGGCCGGGATCGAGGTGTTCTTCGTCACCGGCCGCCCGGCCCGTTGGATGGACGTGGTCAGCGATCACGTCCACGGCCACGGACTGGCGATCTGCGCGAACGGCGCCGCAGTGGTCGATCTCCACGCGGGCCGCGAGTTCGTCGAGGTCAGGGCGCTCGCCCGAGCCACTGCCCTCACGGTCGTGGAGACCCTGCGGGCCGCCGCGCCCGGGACCTCCTTCGCGGTCGAGACGACCACCGGAATCAACTACGAGCCGCTCTACCCGCCCTTCTTCCTGGATCCGGGCGCGCAGGTGGCGGCCGCCGAGAAGCTGCTGGAGCAGGACGCGGACGACAAGGCAGCGCCGGTCCTCAAGCTGCTCGCGCACCACACGGAGCTCACACCCGACGACTTCCTGGCTCTGGCACGCTCCGCCGCGGGTGCGTACGCGTCGATCACCCGCTCCAGCCCCACCGCCCTCCTGGAGATCAGCGGACTCGGCGTCTCCAAGGCCAGCACCCTCGCGCTGTGCTGCGCCGAGCGCGGCATCAGCCCGGCCGAGGTCGTCGCCTTTGGAGACATGCCGAACGACGTGGAGATGCTCCGCTGGGCGGGCACCTCGTATGCGATGGGCAATGCCCACCCGGATGTGATCGCAGCCGCGTCGGGCCGCACGGTCGCCAACAACGAAGACGGCGTCGCCGTCGTGATCGAGCGCATCCTCGCCGAACGCACCACCCACCGGATAGAGCCCTAGGCCTGCAGCGGGGCCTCCCAGACCAGGGTGGTCCCGCCGCCGTCCTCGGCGATTCCGGGGCCGTACGAGCTGGCACCGCCCAGCGACTCGGCCCGTCTGCGCAGATTGCGCAGCCCGCTGCGCCGTCCGCCCTCCGTGATGCCCACGCCGTCGTCCGCGACCTCCAGCCGCACCCCGGGCCGCCCGTCCGCCAATGTGACCGTGCAGTCGATGACCACCTCGATCCGGGACGCGTCCGCGTGCCGGAACGCGTTCGACAGGGCCTCGCGCAGCGCGGCGATCAGGTTCTTGCCGACCAGTTCACCGACGACGGTGTCGAGGGGGCCGAGGAAACGGTGTGCGGGCTTGAAGCCGAGCGGTACCGCAGCCATGTTGATCTCCCGCAGTACCCGGGTGCGCAGTCCCGCGGGGGCCTCCGCCGGGCCCTGCTGGAGGGCGAAGATAGCCGTGCGGATCTCCTGGATCGTCACGTCCAGCTCGTCCACGGCCTTGCCCACTCCGTCGCGCACCTCGGGCACGACGGACCGGCGCTGAGCGCCCTCCAGCATCATCCCCGTCGCGAACAACCGCTGGATGACCAGGTCGTGCAGGTCGCGGGCGATCCGGTCGCGGTCCTCGAACACGGCGAGCCTCTCCCGGTCGCGCTGCGCCTCGGCCATCATCAGCGCGAGTGCCGCCTGAGAGGCGAACTGTGTGGCCAGGGTGCGTTCCGCCTCGCTGAACGGCCTCTCGCCGAGGGCGCGGGGGGTGACGAGCGCGCCGAGCACCCGTCCACCGCTGTGCAGCGGCAGCATCATGCACGGCCCGTACGGGCTGGTCAGCCTGCTGATCATGCGTGGGTCGGACGATGCGTCGGTCACGAAGACCGGCTCGCCTTGGAGCAGCTTGGCCACCACTGGGCTCTCGGCCGGGATCACCACGCCGAGCGAGGTCGCCGGGTCGTCCGCCGAGACGGCGACGATCTCCATCCCGCCCTCCTCGGCCGGCAGCATCACAATGCCGGCGGCGGAGTCGGCCAGGTGGCGGGCCTGCTCGGCCACCACGACGAGGGCGTCGTCCGCGTCGCCTCCCGACAGGAGGGCAGTGGTGACGGCCACCGAACCGTCGATCCAGCGCTCCCGCTGGGTGGCCGCCTCGTACAGTCGGGCGTTGCCGATGGCGATCCCGGCCTCGGTGGCCAGGACCCGGACCATATGGACGTCGTAGTCGTTGAACTCGCCGCCGCCGTTCTTCTCGGCGAGGTAGAGATTGCCGAAGATCTCCCCCTGCACCCGAATCGGAACACCGAGGAAGGTGCTCATGGGCGGGTGGTGCGGGGGGAAGCCGGCCGAGCGCGGATCCTTGGTCAGATCGGCGAGGCGCACGGTGTCGGGATGGGAGATCAGGGCCCCGAGCAGGCCGCGTTTGCCGTCCGGCCGGTGCCCGATCTCCTGCGCCACTTCGGCACTGACCCCGAAGGTCACGAAGTCGGAGAGGCCCTGGCCCTCGGTGTCGACGACGCCGATCGCCGCATAGCGGGCGTCGGCGAGTTCGGCCGCGGTCTCGCAGATGCGGTCCAGTGTGGAGTGCAGTTCCAGACCGGTGCCGACCGAGCGCATGGCCTCCAGCAATTGCGGCACGCGGGCCGTGAGCTCGGTGGACAGCCCGTACAGGCTCCGCGTTGCCCGCGTGGCGGCCTCCAGCGGGTCCGGCTGTGTTCCGGGTGAGGCGTCCGGCGGTTCCTGCGACTCCTGCAGCGACATGACCTTGAGAGTAGTTAGTCCCTTTTACCGGGGAAAGTCAGCCGGTACCCGCTCGGCCCGCCGTTCCCGCTCCACCCACCTGCGCAGGGGACCTTCGGCCGCGGCGAGTTCGGCGTAGGGCCCGCGCTGCACGACCGCTCCGCGGTCCAGCACGAGAACCTCGTCGACGGCTTCCAGACCCGCCAGACGGTGGGTGATCAGGACCGTCGTACGTCCCTCGGTCGCTGCCAGCAGGTCCGCCGTCAGGGCATCCGCGGTCGCCAGGTCCACGTGCTCGGCCGGCTCGTCCAGGACGAGGACGGGGAAATCGGCGACCAGGGCCCGGGCCAGTGCCAGGCGTTGCCGCTGGCCCCCCGAGATCCGCTCACCGTGTTCGCCGACGAGGGTGTCGAGCCCGTCGGGCAGGCCGTCCACCCACTCCAGCAGCCGGGCGGCGGCCAGTGCTCCTCGCAGTTCCTCTTCGCTGGCCCCCGGACGGGCCAGCCGCAGGTTCTCGCGCACCGAGCTGTCGAAGAGGTGCGCGTCCTGCGCGCACAGGCCCACGATGCGGCGTACGTCGTCGCTGTCGAGCGTGCGCGCGTCGGTCCCGGCCAGGGTGTACGAGCCTTCGGCGGGGTCCAGGAAGCGCAGCAGGACCTGGGCCAGAGTGGTCTTGCCCGCCCCCGAGGCACCGACGACGGCGATGCGCCGCCCCGCCTCCAGGGTCAGGTCCAGTCCGCACAGCGCGTCGCGCTCCTGTCCCGGATGGCGGGCGGAGAGCCGCGTCAGCACCAACGGGAAGGGGGAGGCGGGGAGGGTGGCCGGCTGTTCCGGTTCGGTGACCGGGGCGGGAGCGTCGATGACCTCGTAGAGCCGCTCGGCGCTGCGGCGCACCCGCTGGCGGTACTGCACGGCCTGCGGAAGCCCGGCCACCGCCTCGAAGGCGGCGAGCGGGGTCAGCACCGCCACCGCCATGGCCACCCTGGACAACCGTCCGTCCTGCACGGCGCTCGCGGCGAAGCCGGCCGCGAGCACCACGGTCAGCCCGCACACCAGGGCGGAGAGCCCGCTCCCGAGCCCGGTGGCCGCCGCCCCCCGGGCAGCGATCGCGGTCAGCGTCCGGTCGCTCTCCTTCGCGGCCGCCCTGCGTCCCTCCAGAGCACCGGCCACGGTCAGCTCAGCCGTCCCGGTCAGCAGGTCTGCCACCCGGGTGGCCAGTTCGCCCCGGGCAGGCGCCAACCGCCGCTCCGCCCTCCGGGAACATGCACCACTGACCAGCGGCACCCCGACCCCGGCGACAAGCAGGCCGACGGCGAGCACCGTCCCCGCCTCGGGCAGCAGCCAGGCGGTGAACGCGACCGAGCCGGTGCCGACGAGTACTGCGGTGCCGAACGGCAGCAGCCAGCGCAGCCAGTAATCCTGGAGGGCGTCGGCATCGGCCACCAGCCGGGCCAGCAGATCCCCGCGCCGCTGCTCCCTCAGCCCGGCCGGAGCAATGCGCTCCAATCGCCGGAACACCGATACGCGCAGGTCGGCGAGCATCCGCAGCACGGCGTCGTGGGAAACGAGCCGCTCCGCATACCGGAAGACGGCCCGCCCGATCCCGAAGGTCCGCGTCGCGGTGACGGCCATCATCAGGTAGAGCACCGGCGGTTGTTCGGAGGCCCGTGAGATGAGCCATCCGGAGACGGCCATCAGCCCGACGCTGCAGCCCATCGCGAGTGCCCCGAGCAACAGGCCGAGCCGGAACCGCCCCTGCCACGCCCTGGCGAGCTCCCTGACCCGGCGGAGCGGATCGCCGCCGCGTGCGTGAGCCCAGGCACCCTCGACGACCGCGGCCGCCGCGGGTGCCGGTGCCTCCACTTCGGCAGGCGCGCCGGAGGCCGGTGCACCCGAGGCCGGAACAGCGGGGGCCGGGACAGCGGGAGTGGGGCTGGCGGGGGCCGGCGCAGCCTCCTGCCGGGCCGGCGCCGGGCGGGGGAGAGCTCCGGCGGGCCCCACCTCGACTACCCGGTCCGCCACGGCGAGCAGCGCCGGCCGGTGCACCACCAGCAGCACGGTCCGTCCGACGGCCAGTCGGCGGACCGCGTCCACCACGGCGGCCTCGCTCTCGCCGTCCAGAGCCGCGGTCGGCTCGTCCAGCAGCAGCACCGGCCGGTCCGCCAGGAACGCCCGCGCCAAGGCCAGCCGCTGGCGCTGGCCGGCCGACAGCCCGGCCCCGCCTTCACCGAGCCTCGTGTCGACCCGCTGCGGCAAGCCGCTCACGAACTCCCAGGCACCGGCGTCCTTGAGCGCCTGCACCACGGCTTCGTCGCGGGCCCCCACACTGGCGAGGCGTACGTTCTCCGCGATCGTCCCGGCGAAGAGGTGCGGGCGCTGCGGCACCCACGCGATCCGCTCCCGCCACTGCGCCGACGACAGTTCGGCCAGGTCCGTGCCCGCGACCCGCACCCGCCCGGCGGTCGGGGTCACAAACCCCAGCAGCACCTGGAGCAGAGTGGTCTTCCCCGCCCCGCTCGGCCCCGTGAGCGCCACGCACTCCCCCGGCTCGACGACGAGCGAAACCGGTCCGGGGGAGTCCTCGTCCCGTCCCTCGTAGCGGACGGCGACCCCGTCGATCTCGATCCGGAGCCCCTGCGCCGGCACGGGCGCGACACCGCCCGCCCTGGTGTCCGGCGTCTCCAGCACGGCGAAGATCTCCTCCGCGGCGGCGAGCCCTTCGGCGGCCGCGTGGTACTGGGCGCCGACCTGGCGCAACGGCAGGTACGCCTCGGGCGCCAGGATCAGGATGACCAGCCCGGTGTAGAGGTCCAGCTCCCCGTGCACCAGCCGCATGCCGATGGTCACGGCCACCAGTGCCACGGACAGCGTCGCCAGCAGCTCCAGGGCGAAAGAAGAGAGGAACGCGATGCGCAGGGTCCGCATCGTCGCCTGCCGGTAGTCGTCGGTGATCCGGCGGATCGAGGCAGCCTGCGCCTTGGCCCGTCCGAAGACCTTCAGCGTCGGCAACCCGGCAACCACGTCCAGGAAGTGCCCCGAGAGCCGTGACAGCAGCCGCCACTGGCGGTCCATCCGAGACTGGGTGGCCATGCCGATCAGCACCATGAACAGGGGGATGAGCGGCAAGGTGACCACGATGATGGCCGCCGAGAGCCAGTCCTCGGTGACGATCCGGGCCAGCACCGCCGCCGGGACGACCACTGCGAGCCCGAGTTGGGGCAGATAGCGGGCGAAGTAGTCGTCCAGGGCGTCCACCCCCCGGGTGGCCAGCGCCACCAGAGATCCCGTGCGCTGACCGCTGAGCCAGCCCGGCCCCAGCTCCGCGGCCCGGTCGAGCAGCCGCGCCCGCAGCTGCGACTTGACCGCCGCCCCGGCGCGGTGGGCGGCCAGCTCGGTGAGCCAGGCGAGCAGGGCCCGCCCGAGTGCCACGGCTGCGAGCAGCAGCAGTGGTGTCCGCAGCGCCTGCCCGTCCAGCCCGTTCTCGAAGGCACCGACCACGATCTCGGCGATGAGCATCGCCTGACCGACGACCAGCCCCGCCCCGGCAAGTCCCAGAGCCACCACGGCGCCCAGGAAGAGGCGGGTGGTGCGGGCGTACCGGAGCAGACGCGGGTCGATCGGTTTCACGTGAAACATCCCTCGGGACGGGGGGTCAGGCAGGTCTGGCCGCAGGGTCGGGGATCAGTGCGCATCAGCGATGTGCTGCGTACCGATCCGCTTGCGGAACACCCAGTAGGTCCATCCCTGGTAGAGCAGCACGAGGGGCGTCGCCACGGCCGCGCACCAGGTCATGATCTTCAGGGTGTACGGGCTGGACGAGGCATTGGTGACCGTCAGGTTCCAGGCGTCGTCCAGGGAGGACGGCATGACGTTCGGGAAGAGCGTCAGGAAGAGCATCGCGACGGCCGCCGCGATGGTGATCCCCGAGAAGGCGAAGGACCATCCCTCGCGCCCGGCCAGGTTCGCAGCCAGGGCGGCCACCAGCGCCAGTACGGCGACGATCGCCGCGATCAGGCTCCAGCCGCCTCCGCGCGAGACCTGGGTCCACCCGAGGAAGCCGAGTGCCAGCGCGGCGGTGACCACGCCCAGCTGGGTGGCCAGCGCACGCGAGCGGTCCCGGACCTCCCCGACGGTCTTGAGCGAGACGAAGACCGCGCCGTGGAAGGTGAACAGGGTGAGGGTGACCAAACCGCCGAGCAGCGAGTAGCCGTTGAGCAGGTCGAGGAAGGTCCCGACGTACTCCTTGTGCTCGTCGATCTTCACCCCGCGCACGATGTTGGCGAAGGCCACGCCCCACAGGAACGCGGGGATCAGCGAGGTCCAGAAGATCGCGTGTTCCCAGTTGGTCTGCCAGCGCTCCTCGTCCCGCTTGTGGCGGTATTCGAAGGCGACGCCGCGGACGATCAGGCAGATCAGGATGATCAGCAGGGGCAGGTAGAAGCCGGAGAAGAGCGTGGCGTACCACTCGGGGAAGGCGGCGAAGGTCGCCCCGCCCGCCGTGAGCAGCCACACCTCGTTGCCGTCCCACACGGGCCCGATCGTGTTGATCAGGACCCGCTTCTCGGTGCGGTCGCGGGCGAGGAGCTTGGTCAGTACGCCGACCCCGAAGTCGAAGCCCTCCAGGAAGAAGTAGCCGGTCCACAGGACGGCGATGAGGACGAACCAGACGTCGTGAAGTTGCATGGTGTGATCTCCCCAGCCTCAGTACGAGAAGGCCATCGGCCGGTCGGAGGTGTCGTTCCCGCCGATCTTGGTGGGCGGGTTGAGGTCGGCCTCGGTGAGCTCGGGCGGCCCGGCCTTGACGTACTTGACCAGCAGCCTGACCTCGATGACGGCGAGCACGGCGTAGAGCAGAGTGAAGCCGATCATCGAAGTGAGAACTTCGCCCGGGGAGACGCCGGGGGAGACCGCGTCCCGGGTGCGCAGGACGCCGTAGACGACCCACGGCTGGCGGCCCATCTCGGTGAAGATCCAACCCCAGGAGTTGGCGATCAGCGGGAACGCCATGGTCCAGAGCGCCACGACCCAGTACCAGCCGGCGAACCGGGGACTGAGCACCTTGGTCTTGAACAGCACCAGGTTCGGCACCTCGTCCTCACCGGTCCGCAGGCCCGGCGGCAGCATGAACTTCTTCCGGGTCAGCCACAGCCCCAGCACTCCGACTCCGAGGGAGGCCATACCGAAGCCGATCATCCAGCGGAAGCCCCAGTACGCGACCGGGATGTTGGGCCGGTAGTCGCCCGGGCCGAACTTCTCCTGCTCCGCCTTGTTGACGTCGTTGATGCCCGGGACGAACGAGGAGAAGTCGTCGTTGGCCAGGAAGGACAGCACGCCGGGGATCTCGATGGCCACCTTGTTGTGGCCCTTCTCCACGTCGCCGTAGGCGAAGACGGAGAAGGGCGCGGGCGCCTCGCCGTCCCACAGCGCCTCGGCGGCGGCCATCTTCATCGGCTGCTGCTTGAACATCACCTTGCCGAGCAGGTCGCCGCTGATGGCGGTGGCCATGCCGGCGATGATCAGCGTGATCAGGCCGAGCCGCAGCGAGGTCCGCATCACGGAGATGTGGCGCTTGCGCGCCAGGTGGAAGGCCGAGATGCCGACCATGAACGCGCCGCCGACCAGGAAGGCCGCCGTAATGGTGTGGAAGAACTGGGTGAGCGCGGTGTTCTGCGTGAGCACCAGCCAGAAGTCGGTGAGCTCGGCCCGGCCCCGCTCTTCGTTGATCCGGTAGCCGACCGGGTGCTGCATCCAGGAGTTCGCCGCGAGGATGAAGTACGCGGAAAGGACGGTGCCCATCGAGACCATCCATATGCAGGCCAGGTGGATCTTCTTCGGCAGCTTGTCCCAGCCGAAGATCCACAGGCCGATGAAGGTGGACTCGAAGAAGAAGGCGATCAGCGCCTCGAAGGCCAGCGGGGCACCGAAGATGTCACCGACGAACCGCGAGTAGGCCGACCAGTTCATGCCGAACTGGAACTCCTGGACGATGCCGGTGACCACGCCCATGGCGATGTTGATCAGGAACAGCTTGCCCCAGAACTTGGTGGCCTTGAGGTACTTCTCCTTCTCGGTCCTCACCCAGGCGGTCTGCAGGCCGGCGGTCAGCGCGGCCAGCGAGATCGTGAGGGGAACGAAGAGAAAGTGGTAGACGGTGGTGATGCCGAACTGCCAGCGCGCCAATGTCTCAGGCGCCAAAGCCAGGTCCACGTCGTCTTCTCCTTGTCGTCGCCGTGGTCACAGCGGGCAGACTGCCTGGCGGGTTCCCCCATATGCGGAGGAAGCAGGACACGCTTGTGAACGCGTTCACATTCACAAGCATTATGGCGCACCGCCTTCCGGACCTTTCAGGCGGGGTACCCCCTAGCCAACCAATTCAACAGATTGTTGAATACGGCCATGCAGATACGAATCTCCTGGCCCGCGGGCCAGCTCACCGCCACCCTCGACGACACGCCCACGGCCAAGGCCCTGGGGAACGCCCTTCCGATCTCCGCGTCCGCGAACACCTGGGGCGAGGAGGTCTACTTCGACACCGGCGTCTCCATGGCGCTGGAGGCCGACGCCCGACAGGTCGTCGACCCCGGCACGGTCGCGTTCTGGACCGAGGGCGACGCGCTCGCGCTGCCCTACGGCCCCACACCCATCTCGCGCGGAGGCGAGAGCCGCTTGGCGAGCCCGTGCAACGTGCTCGGCTCGTTCGACGGCGACCCCCGCCTGCTGTCCACCGTCCGCGACGGCGACCCGATCCGCGTGGAGCTCGTCTGACCACCCCTTCCGGGGGGCCGGCTCCCCGAGCTCCTTCGTCGGAGCTCGTTCGTCGGAGCTCCTTGGTCACAGCTCCTTGAAGAACGCCTCCGCCGTGTGCAGGAAGACGTCATTCGCCTCGGGCTCACCGATCGTGACCCGCAGGCCCTCGCCGGGGAACGGCCGGACCACCACACCGGCCTTCTCGCAGGCCGCCGCGAAGTCGGCGGTCCGCTCCCCCAGCCGCATCCACACGAAGTTCGCCTGGGTCACCGGCACCGTCCAGCCTTGCCCGACCAGCCCGTCGTAGACCCGCTGCCGCTCGCACACCAGCGAGCCGACCCGGCCCAGCAGCTCGTCCTCGGCGCGCAGCGAGGCGACCGCCGCGTCCTGGGCGAGCTGGCTCACGCCGAACGGCACCGCGGTCTTGCGCAGCGCAGCCGCCACGGGCTCGTGCGCGATCGCGAAGCCGACACGCAGTCCGGCCAGTCCGTACGCCTTGGAGAAGGTGCGCAGCACCGCGACGTTCGGGCGCTTCCGGTAGATCTCGATGCCGTCCGGGACCTCGGGGTCGCGGATGAACTCCTTGTAGGCCTCGTCCAGGACCACCAGGACGTCCGAGGGGACGCGGTCCAGGAAGCGCTCCAGCTCCGCCCGGCGCACGACGGTGCCGGTGGGGTTGTTGGGGTTGCAGACGAAGATCAGCCGGGTCCGCTCGGTGATCGCGGCCGCCATCGCGTCCAGGTCGTGCACGTCACCATCGGTCAGCGGCACCGGCACGGCCGTCGCACCGGAGATCTGGGTGATGATCGGGTACGCCTCGAAGGACCGCCAGGCGTAGATGACCTCGTCGCCCGGTCCTGCCGTCGACTGGATCAGCGACTGGGCCACGCCGACCGAGCCGGTGCCCGTGGCGATGTGCTCGACCGGCACCCCGAACCGCTCGGCGAGCTCGTTCACCAGGCCGGTGCAGGCCATGTCGGGGTAGCGGTTGAACTGGCCGGCTGCCGCGACCGCGCTCTCCAGCACCCCGGGCAGCGGCGGGTACGGGTTCTCGTTGGAGGAGAGCTTGTACGCAACGGGACCGCCCGCGGCAGCGGGCTTCCCGGGCTTGTAGGTGGGAATGCCGTCCAGCTCGGCGCGCAGCTTCGGGCTCTTCTCGCTCACCGCAGGTCCTCCTAGACCGTCCCGTACGACGTCGCCGTCGACTCAATACTGCTTACCTTATGAAGATTCCGGCCTGACGAAAATGGAGGCGCCTGGAATGCGAGGGAGCGCACGCATATATGCATGCGCTGGTGGCCCGCGCCGTGGCGCGCATCCCTCGTACAGGTGAGTTGAGACCGTCCCGAGACCATGCCGCTTTGGCATGCCCGTACCCGCGAACAAACGACCTGATCACTATCAGTGCTCAAATGCCTTGTATTCCAAGGTCATTGTGGGTGGCGAACCGTGCGGAAACGTGCCTGTCAACGCGTGCATATGCATCCGGACCACCCCACCCCCCGAGCCCTACTATCGGTTCGCCATGACAGCAGCAGGGAAGCATCAGGTGAGCCGGACCGAGACCACCCGGCGGGCCGCCGGCCGACAGGGCCGCGCCGGCATCCGGGACGTGGCCGCTGCGGCGGGCGTCTCGATCACAACCGTCTCCGACGCGCTCAATGGCAAGGGACGGCTGCCCGACGCCACCCGCCGCCACGTTCGCGAGGTCGCCGACCGGCTGGGCTACCGCCCCTCCGCCGCCGCCCGCACCCTCCGTACCGGCAAGTCGGGGCTCATCGGCCTGACCGTGACGACGTACGGGGATGAACCTTTCACCTTCACCGAATTCGCGTACTTCGCCGAGATGGCGCGGGCCGCCACCTCCGCCGCGCTCGCCCGCGGCTACGCCCTCGTCATCCTCCCCGCCACCTCCCGGCACGACGTGTGGTCCAACGTCGCCCTCGACGGCACCGTCGTCATCGATCCCTCCGACCACGATCCCGTCGTCACCGAACTGGTCCGCCAGGGCCTCCCCGTCGTCTCCGACGGCCGCCCGGCCGGCTCCCTGCCCATCACCGCGTGGGTCGACAACGACCACGAGGCCGCCGTACTCAACCTGCTCGACCACCTCGCCGCCGCCGGTGCCCGCCGGATCGGGCTGCTGACCGGCACCAGCACCGACACCTACACCCGGCTCTCCACCACCGCCTACCTCAACTGGTGCGAGCGCGTCGGCCAGGACCCCGTCTACGAGTCCTACCCCGCCCACGACCCGTGCGCCGGGGCCGTCGCCGCCGACCGGCTGCTCGCCCGCCCGGACCGGCCCGACGCCGTCTACGGTCTCTTCGACCCCAACGGCACCGACCTGCTCGCCGCTGCCCGGCGCTACGGGCTGCGCGTACCCGAGGACCTGCTACTCGTGTGCTGCAGCGAGTCCACGGTGTACGCCAACACCGAACCGCCGATCACCACCCTCTCCCTGAAGCCGCGCCGCATCGGCACCGCCGTCGTGCAGCTGCTCATCGACGCGATCGAGGGCGTCGACACCGGGCGGCCGGTCGAGCAGGTGGTCCCGACCGAGCTCATCGTCCGCACGTCCTCGCAGCGCCGGCAGCCTCGTACGACCGTCAGTCCGCCCCGGTCACCGGCGCAGGATTGACCGGCTTTCCGCCACATCTGCGGGGTCGGCGGCCCCGCCGAGGATTTCAGCAACACCGAAATCGGGAGAAAGCAGCAGGAACGATCGGTTCCGCCCAGGATTCACCACCCCTGGTGCGTCACACAGCGCGAACCGCATTCCTATGATGGGCGCACGACATCACGGACCCTCCGCCCCGGAGGCAGGAGGGTCCGCAGGTGTACGGCAGCGCGACGGTGGTGGAGGGGTCGATGACTCAGGGGGCCGGTCAGGGACCCGCGATGCGGACGGAGACGCTGCGGGACTTCCGGGTGCCGGTCACCGAGCCCGCCCCGTACGGCGTGCCCGCCGGGCTTCCCGACGAGGCTCCCGTCTACGGCGAGTACCCCGCGTACTACGAGGAGGGCGCGCCCGCCGCGCCCCCGCAGCCCTCGAACCCCCCGCAGCCCTCCGGACCGCCCGGGCACCAGGGCCACCCCGGCCACCAGGCAGCCCAGGCGCCCCAGCCCCCTCAGGAGCAGGCCGGCCAGGCACCCGAGGAGGACGACCCCGAGGGCTACACGCCCACCCAGCGCGACCTGCCGATCATCACGCGCGGGGGAATGGGCGGCCCCGGGGACACCGTCCAGGTCCAGTACGTGCCCCAGGAGGCCCAGCCCTCCTCCGGCCCCGGACCGCTCTACGTCGTGGGCGACGTCCACGGCTACCTCGACGAACTCGTCACCGAACTCCAGGCCCAGGGCCTCATCGACGCCGACCACCACTGGTCGGCCGGCAACGCCCGCATCTGGTTCCTCGGCGACTTCACCGACCGCGGCCCCGACGGCATCGGCGTCATCGACCTCGTCATGCGGCTCTCCGCCGAGGCCGCGGCGGCCGGCGGCTACTGCAAGGCGCTCATGGGCAACCACGAGCTGCTACTCATCGGCGCCAAGCGGTTCGGCGACACCCCCGTCGCCTCGGGCGCGGGCACCGCCACCTTCCAGGCGGCCTGGCTGCTCAACGGCGGCCAGCGCACCGACATGGAGCGCCTGGAGGACGTACACCTGCAGTGGATGTCACGGCTGGACGCGGCCGTGCTGGTGGACGGGCACCTGCTGCTGCACTCCGACACCACCGCCTACCTCGACTACGGGGACTCCATCGAGGACGTCAACGACACCATCCACGAGCTGCTCAACCGCAACGACGCCGACATCACCTGGGACCTGTTCCGCAAGTTCACCAAGCGCTTCGCCTTCCGCGACGAGGAGACGGGCCCGCAGGCCGTGCGCGAGCTGCTGGGCACCTACGGCGGCGGACGCATCGTGCACGGGCACAGCCCCATCCCGTACCTGCTCGGCGAGGTGGGTACCGAGGACGGCGACGATTCCCGCGGCCCGGAGGCGGTGGACGGACCCCATGTGTACGCCGACGGCCTCGCCATCGCGATGGACGGCGGGGTCACGATGGCGGGCAAGCTGCTGGTCGTGCAACTGCCGCTGGCTGCCTGAGGGTTGTCAGAAGCGGGGTAATTCGGGAAAGCCCCTGTCACGGCGTGGCATGGTCGCTCTACCATCGCTCTATCCGTAGCAGGCTCTCCTCCGTTTGTGCCGGCGCCTCGTTCTACGCGGGCATACCGGCCTCCACGGAGCATCGGGGGATGCACATGAACAGCGCTCCGCACCTGCTGACCGAAGACCGACCGGAGTTCGATCGGCTCCTCGACGAGGCGCTGCGCACCGCGCACGACCGGCCCGAACTCGCCGCTCTAGGCGAACGGCTGAACGCCGAACAACTGCGCACCATGGCCCTCGGGGCCAGCGCACTACTGACGGCCGCGGCCGCGGCCGAGTACGACCACTACGTGAAAGTCCGCGGGGAACGGCGCGACGAGATCCTCTCCACACCGGGCTCCACGGGGAGCCGAGGACCGGGTGGCCTCGCCGAGGAGGACGCGGAAGGAGACGGCGACGGGGCGGGGATCAGCGCCGTGGTCGCGGTGCTCGCACCGCTCCTGGCAGGTGCCGCCATGCTGATCTTCCTGCTGGTCGGCTACACGCTGAAGATGGTCGAACCTGAGCCGGCCTTCGCCGACACGATGCTGAGGGCGGGCTGGCTGTTCGGCGCACTGACCGTGGTGACGCTGCTGTTCGCCGTGATCGCCCTGCTGGTGACGGCCCTGCGCAACCGGGCGACGGAGGTGGTGGCCGAAGCCCGGACCGCAGCGATACCCGACGACGTCGCGCTGGCCCGTGAGGCATGGCGCCACGCCCTGCTGGAGCGGGGCATCATGCCGTTCCTGCGGGATGCGCTGGCCGACCCGAGCACGGGGCCGGTGTATCCGCCGCCCCGTACGCCAGGGGCCGGGCGCATCCCCAACCTGGGATACACCCGGCCCGACTTCACCAGTCCGGGCTCCCCCTCACAGGGGCCCCGGCCCGGTTACACGCCTCCGGATTTCACCGGCCCGGACTTCAGCGGTCCGGGGCACGGACCACAGTGACGGTGGCCTTCGGCACGCTAGTTGGTCTCGTACGGCCGCAGGTTCATGTCTTCCTTGGTCAGCTCCCGGTTGGCGAACCGGGCCAGACCATTGTCTCCCTCGGTGGGCTGGGGGTTCGCCGCAGCCCAGACCTCGGTGCAGATGAGGGCATCCGGGGTGCCGGGGTCGATGGTGCACGGGGTCTCGAAGATCTCACCACCCGTGGTCAGGACCTCGACGTGGACGTTGACGCCCTGGGCGGTGACCGACACGGCGCACGCGTCGTCCGGGTAGGTGTCCCCGGTGTCGGTCAGGTCGTACCAGCGCCAGGGAGTGGGCACGTTCGCCGTGAAGTCGCGGATTCCCGCGTAGGTGATGCCGTCGGAGAGCACCGCCTTGACCTCACGGGAGGCGGCGGGCCGGACGGCGTCCACGTCGAAGCACTGGCCGCTGGCACCCGGAGTACCCTGCGCACCGGTCGGACCGGTCGGGCCGGTGGCACCCGTCGCACCGGCCGGGCCCGTCGGACCGGTGGGACCCGTCGGACCGGTGAAGCCCCGCGGGCCCCGCGGGCCGGTCGGGCCCTTGCACCGGTCGCCGCCGGTGACCTGACCGGTCTTCCCCGGGCTGCCGGCCTTCTTCGTGTCGCGCGGGCCGCAGTGGTCCCCGTCGTCCGAAGTCACCGTCGTCCCCGTCGGCTGCGGAGCCCCGGCGGCAGCGGGAGCCGCGATGCTCGCCAGCACCAGCGCCACCGAGGCGAACGTGCCACCGGCCAGCCAGCCGGCCCGTCGGGGCAACGGCCCCAGGATCGATCGGGCCCTGTCCTCAGAACTCATGTACCGCTCCTCGCGCACAGCGAATCGAATGGGTCTGCGGAGCCCGGACATGGAGCCGGACCCTGCGAGTCATCCTGAGGAGGCCTTCCACGAAGAGCGCTGCGGCTCGCCCGCGTGTCAGCGGAACGGCCCATGGGGCACCCCCACTTGGCGGTGCCCCAAAGGGCCACCCGAGTCCGCGCCGCGGCGAGCCGCCTCCGCCCCGACCCGCCCCGTCCCTAGGGTCAGCGGCCGTGAAGCCGACCATTTGCCTCTGCATGATCGTGAAGAACGAGTCCGCCGTCATCGAACGCTGCCTCGACTCGGTGCGGGATCTCATCGACACCTGGGTCATCTCCGACACCGGGTCCACGGACGGCACCCAGCAGCTGATCCGCAACAGCCTGGAGGGAATCCCCGGCGAACTCCACGAGGAGCCCTGGGTCAACTTCGGACACAACCGCAGCCTCAACGTGGGGCACGCCCGGGGTAAGGCCGACTACCTGCTGCTCCTCGACGCCGACCTCGTCCTGCGCCGCAACGGCCCGCTGCCCCCGCTGACGGCGCAGTCCTACATGCTGCGCCACGAGGGGATGACGGAATACCGCATCAAGCGCCTGGTCCGCGGCGACCTTCCCTGGCGGTACGAGGGTGTCACCCACGAGTACCTCACGTGCGACCGTCCCGACGAGTACGACACACGCCCCGGCATCCAGGAGAACCTCGACGCCCTTGTGATCGAGGACCACGCAGACGGCGGCTCCCGTCACGACAAGTTCGAACGCGACGCCCGCCTCCTGGGCGCCGAATTCCAACGGGACCCCTCCAACACCCGGACCGTCTTCTACCTCGCCCAGACGATGCGTGACATGGGCGACGCCCCGGCGGCGATCCGGCTCTACGAGCGGCGGGCGGCGATGGGCGGCTGGGAAGAAGAGGTCTACTTCGCCCTGCTCCAGGTCGGAATCCTGAGCGCGGAGTCGGGCGACTGGCCGTCCGCGATGGACGCCTTCACCCGCGCCTGGGAAGCCCGCCCCACCCGCCTGGAGGCCTGCTACGAGCTCGCCTCACGGCTGCGTCTGCTGGGCCGGCACCACGCGGCGCATGCGGTGACCGCAGCCGTGCTGGACCGCCCGGCTCCTACGGACCTGCTCTTCGTCCAGCCCTGGGTCTACCGCTGGGGCCTGCTCTTCGAGCACTCGATCACCGCCTACTGGGTCGGTGACATGGAGACATCGCTGCACATGTGCGACCGGCTACTGGCCCTGCCCGACCTGCCGGAGTCCTACCGTCGGCAGACGGAGACCAACCGGGGCTTCGCCGCAGCCCGGCTCGGCCCGACCGTCCCTGTTTCACGTGAAACATCGCACCCCGCATCGGTCTGACCGCAGCACTTCAGGCCGGAGCGCTGCACCCGGGGGAGCCCGGTAGAACCCCCGGGGGGGCGAGGGGCGCGCACGGACCGGGCCGCAGCCGTGGGGTAAGT
>NZ_JBEZBN010000038.1:22206-69433 GCF_040647115.1 Streptomyces sp. NPDC044571 | reverse complement strand
CGAGCAGGCCCGTACGCCAACTGCCGCCGAGGACCGTGGTCATCGGTACGGTCGCGGCAGCGGCGAGCGAGGTTCCGACGGCCAGGGGGGCGGCGGTCAGGCCTTGCGGGCCCGCGCCGTCGCCTTCTTGGCCGGGGCGGCGGCATTCTTGGCCGTGGCCCGCTTCCGGGCCGCCGGCACCACCGGGGCCGCGTCCGAGATGCGGTCCGCGCCCAGGATGTCCCGCAGGAACTTGCCCGTGTGGCTCGCGCCCACCGCCGCGACCTGCTCGGGCGTGCCCTCGGCCACCACGAGACCGCCGCCGTAGCCGCCCTCGGGACCCATGTCGATGACCCAGTCCGCCGTCTTGATGACGTCGAGGTTGTGCTCGATGACGATCACCGAGTTCCCCTTGTCCACCAGCCCCGACAGCACCTTGATCAGCTTCGAGATGTCCTCGAAGTGCAGACCGGTCGTCGGCTCGTCCAGGACGTACACGGTCCGCCCCGTCGACCGCTTCTGGAGCTCCGAAGCCAGCTTCACGCGCTGCGCCTCACCGCCCGAGAGCGTCGGCGCCGACTGGCCGAGCCGCACGTACCCGAGGCCCACCTCGTTCAACGTCCGCAGGTGCCGCGCGATCGTCGGCACGGCCTCGAAGAAGTCCAGCGCCTCCTCGATCGGCATGTTCAGGACTTCCGCGATGGACTTGCCCTTGTAGTGGACCTCCAGCGTCTCCCGGTTGTAGCGGTCGCCGTGGCACACCTCGCACGGGACGTACACGTCCGGCAGGAAGTTCATCTCGATCTTGATCGTGCCGTCGCCGGAGCAGTTCTCGCACCGGCCGCCCTTCACGTTGAAGGAGAAGCGGCCCGGCAGGTAGCCGCGCACCTTCGCCTCCATCGTCTCGGCGAAGAGCTTGCGCACGTGGTCGAAGACACCCGTGTACGTCGCCGGGTTCGACCGCGGCGTGCGCCCGATCGGCGACTGGTCGACGTGCACGACCTTGTCGACCAGGTCGTCCCCGTCCACCCGCGTGTGCCGCCCCGGCACCGACCGGGCGCCGTTCAGCTCGCGCGCCAGGTGCGTGTAGAGGATGTCGTTGACCAGCGTGGACTTGCCGGAGCCGGAGACGCCCGTGACCGCCGTGAGCACGCCCAGCGGGAAGGACACGTCGATGTCCCGCAGGTTGTTCTCCTTGGCGCCGTGGACAGTGAGCCTGCGGTCCCCGTTCACCGGGCGGCGTACGTCCGGGACGGCGATGGACCGCTTGCCGGACAGGTACTGCCCGGTCATCGACTCGCCGTTCTTCAGCAGCTCCTTCAGCGAGCCGCTGTGCACGACCTTGCCGCCGTGCTCGCCCGCGCCCGGACCGATGTCCACGACCCAGTCGGCCACCTTGATGGTGTCCTCGTCGTGCTCGACCACGATCAGGGTGTTGCCCATGTCGCGCAGCCGCACCAGCGTCTCGATCAGCCGGTGGTTGTCCCGCTGGTGCAGGCCGATGGAGGGCTCGTCGAGCACGTACAGCACGCCCACCAGGCCCGAGCCGATCTGCGTGGCCAGCCGGATGCGCTGGGCCTCGCCGCCCGACAGGGTCCCGGCGGCGCGGTTCAGCGAGAGGTAGTCCAGGCCGACGTCCACGAGGAAGCGCAGCCGCTCGTTGACCTCCTTGAGGACCCGCTCGGCGATCTTCTTGTCCCGGGCGTCGAGCCGCAGCTGCCCCAGGAACTCCGCGCACTCGCTGATCGACATCGCGGCGACCTCGGCGATGGACTTCTCCATCACCGTCACCGCGAGGACGATCGGCTTGAGGCGGGTGCCCTCACAGGTCGGACACGGCACCTCGCGCATGTAGCCCTCGAAGCGCTCGCGGCTCGCGTCGCTCTCCGACTCCGCGTGCCGCCGCTTGACGAACGGCACGGCGCCCTCGAATGCCGTCGTGTAGGCCCGCTCCCGTCCGTACCGGTTGCGGTAGCGGACCTCGATCTGGGTCCGGTGCCCGTACAGCAGGGCCTTCTTCGCACGCGCCGGCAGCCCGGCCCACGGGATGTCCGTACGGAAGCCCAGCTCGCCGGCGAGCGCGCCGATCAGCCGCTGGAAGTAGTCCTTGGTGTGGCCGAGCGACCACGGGGAGACCGCCCCCTCGTCCAGGGACTTGTCCTCGTCCGGAATGATCAGCTCCGGGTCCACCTCCATGCGCGTACCGATGCCGGTGCACTCGGGGCAGGCTCCGAAGGGCGAGTTGAAGGAGAAGGACCGCGGCTCCAGCTCCTCGAAGGACAGGTCGTCGTACGGACAGTAGAGGTGCTCGGAGAACATCCGCTCACGCTCGGGGTCGTCCTCGGCCAGGTCGACGAAGTCCAGGATCACCATGCCGCCGGAGAGGCCGAGGGCGGTCTCCACCGAGTCGGTGAGCCGGCGCTTGGCGCTGTCCTTGACGGTGAGGCGGTCGACGACCACCTCGATGGTGTGCTTCTCCTGCTTCTTCAGCGTGGGCGGCTCGGAGAGCTGGATCGTCTCCCCGTCCACCCGCGCCCGGCTGTAGCCCTTGGTCTGGAGGTCGGAGAAGAGGTCGACGAACTCGCCCTTGCGCTCGCGCACCAGCGGCGAGAGCACCTGGAAGCGGCTGCCCTCCGGGAGCGCGAGCACCCTGTCCACGATCGCCTGCGGGGACTGCCGCGAGATCGGGCGGCGGCACTCGGGGCAGTGGGGCTTGCCGATGCGCGCGAAGAGCAGGCGGAGGTAGTCGTAGACCTCGGTGATGGTGCCGACGGTCGAGCGCGGGTTGCGCGAGGTCGACTTCTGGTCGATCGAGACGGCCGGGGAGAGGCCCTCGATGAAGTCGACGTCGGGCTTGTCCATCTGCCCGAGGAACTGGCGGGCGTACGACGAGAGCGACTCGACGTAGCGGCGCTGGCCCTCGGCGAAGATCGTGTCGAAGGCCAGGGAGGACTTGCCCGACCCGGAAAGTCCGGTGAAGACGATGAGGGAGTCGCGGGGCAGGTCGAGCGAGACGTTCTTGAGGTTGTGCTCGCGAGCGCCACGAACGATGAGACGGTCGGTCACGCCGGTCCGCACCTTTCTTGAGAGAGCGGGGGGCACGGGCCCCCGTCCCAGGGTATGGGGGGCGCCTCTGCGGTGGGGTGGTGCTTGACTTACGAGCGTATAGCACGCGCATTCGATTTACGGCACGCCCGGGACGGCTTCACCCGATCGGGTGGCCGACGCCCCGGGCCCACTAGGCTCGCTCCCATGACTGATCATGTGCACGACCTGCGATCTGTACGTGAGGCCACGGACCGGCTGCTGACCGCGGCCGCGAAACTGGACAACGCCGCCCTGGCCGGGGAGTCACACCTCCCCGGGTGGACCCGCGGCCACATCCTGGCCCACCTCGCACGCAACGCGGACGCCCTCGTCAACGTCTTGGAGGGCCGCCCGATGTACGAGAGCGGCGAAGCCCGCGACGCGGACATCGAGCGCGATGCCGGTCGGCCTCTGGTGGAACAGCTGGAGGACGTGCGGAATTCCGCGGACCGCTTCCAGGCCGTCGCGGAAGTCCCCCAGGACTGGTCCCGGACCGTCGAACTGCGCAACGGTGTGACCGACCTCGCCGCGAACGTGCCCTTCCGTCGGCTCGTCGAGGTGGAGCTGCACCACGTCGACCTCAACATCGGCTACGGGCTCGACGACCTGCCGGAGGAGTTCACCGGGCGCGAGATCGCGTTCCTCGCGGACCGCTGGGCCGGGCGCCCGGAAGTCCCCGCCACCGCCCTGACCGCGACGGACGGCCGCACCTGGCGGACCGGCACCGCCGGGGACCCCGTCGTCTCGGTCTCCGGCCCGGCGGCCGGGCTGCTGGCCTGGCTGGCCGGCCGCGGCGACAAAGGCGCCTCGCTGACCACCGCGGGCGGAGCCCTGCCCGCCCTCCCGGCGCTCTAGGATCACGACATGACGTACAGCGGAGCGGTCAAGGTCGGCGGTCCGGCCGACGTGCATGAACTCTCGGACCTGATGATTTCCAAGGTCGCGGTGGGCTCGATGAACAACAACGCCTACCTGCTGCGCTGCCGGGCCACCGGCGAACAGCTGCTGATCGACGCAGCCGCCGAGGCGCACACGCTGCTGCAGCTGATCGGGGACGACGGCATCGCCTCGGTCGTCACCACACACCGCCACGGCGACCACTGGGGCGCCCTCCAGGAGGTGGTCGACGCGACCGGCGCCCGGACGTACGCGGGCGCCTTCGACGCCGAGGGCATCCCGGTGCCCACCGACGTGGCGGTGGCGGACGGCGACACGATCACGGTGGGACGGGTCACTCTGACCGCCCGCCACCTGGTGGGACACACTCCGGGCTCGATCGCGCTGGTCTACGACGACCCGCACGGGCACCCGCACGTCTTCACCGGGGACTGCCTCTTCCCCGGCGGCGTCGGCAACACGTGGGGGGACCCGGAGGCCTTCGCGAGCCTCATCGACGACGTGCAGCACAAGCTGTTCGAGCAGCTGCCGGACGAGACCTGGGTGTACCCGGGGCACGGCAACGACACCACGCTCGGCGCCGAGCGCCCGCACCTGGCCGAGTGGCGCGAGCGGGGCTGGTAGTCCCGGCCCGGCCGGCACCGGCCGGTCGCCGTCCGGTCAACTCCGCGGAGGAGTGCACTCCTTCCGGTCGAAGATGACCGAACGCACGTCCCGGAGGTGTGGGGCGGGGTAGTTGCTGCACCATGCACCACGACCCCGCCCCCGCCTCGGCGACGCCTCCGTCCCCGGCCACGTCGTCGCCGCCGCCGTCGCCGACGCCGTCGATGCCGCGACTGGCCCTGGCCTCGCTCGCCGGAACGGCCATCGAGTTCTACGACTTCTTCGTCTACGGCACGGCCGCCGCCCTCGTGCTCGGCCCGCTCTTCTTCCCCTCGTTCTCCCCTCTGGCCGGGACCCTCGCGGCCTTCGGCACCTTCGGCATCGGCTTCCTCGCCCGCCCGCTGGGCTCCGCCGTCTTCGGCCACATCGGCGACCGCTACGGCCGCCGCCCGGTGCTACTCGTCTCCCTGCTGCTGACCGGCCTCGCCACCGTCGGGGTCGGCTGCGTGCCGACGTTCTCCTCGATCGGGGCGGCCGCGCCGGTCCTGCTGCTCCTGCTGCGGTTCCTGCAGGGGCTCGGCCTCGGCGGCGAGTGGGGCGGGGCAGTGCTGCTGACGGCCGAGCACGCCCCCGAGCACCGGCGCGGGCTGTGGGCGAGCTTCCCCCAGATCGGGCCGCCCGTGGGCTTCATGCTGGCCAACGGCATGATCCTGGCGCTGTCCGCGGCCCTCAGCGACGAGCAGTTCACCTCTTGGGGCTGGCGGGTGCCGTTCTGGGCCGCCGGGCTGCTGGCCCTGGCCGGGCTGTGGCTGCGCCGCTCGGTGGAGGAGACCCCGCAGTTCCGCGCGCTCGCGGAGACCGGGCGGCGCGCCGACGCCCCGCTGTCCGAGGTGGTCCGCGGGCACTGGCGGCTGCTCCTGCTGACCGGCGGGGCCCTCGCCTCGGGGTACGCCGTCTTCTACGCGGTCACCACCTGGTCCCTCGCGTACGCCACCAAGCACCTTGAGGTGGACCGCACCGTGATGCTGGCCTGCATCATGGCGGCCGTCGTGCTCAAGGCCACGGTGACCCCGCTCGCAGCCGTGCTGGGCGACCGGTACGGGCGCAAACCGCTGTGCCTGATCGGCTGCGCGATGTGCGCGGTGTGGATGTTCCCCTTCGTCGCGCTGCTGCGCACCACGGATCCGCTGCTGATGACGATCGGCTTCCTGGGCGGCCTGCTGGGCATGGTGACCACTTTCGCCGTGGTGGGCGCGTACCTGCCGGAGCTGTACGCCCCGCGGATCCGCTGTACGGGCGCGGCCGTCGGCTACAACCTGGGCGGGGTGCTGGGCGGGGCCCTGACCCCGATGGTGGCGACGGCGCTGGCGGACGGCTCGGGCCCGCCGTGGGGCGTGGCCCTGTACCTGAGCGGCCTCTCCCTGCTCAGCCTGGGCTGCTTCGCGCTCCTGCCGGAGACCAACCCCGCGGTCGTCCGGCCCCGCAGGGGGCCGGGGGCGGGCAGGGAAGCGGGGGCGGCCGAAGCGGCCGCCCCCGTGTAGTGCCGGCCCGCGGGCCGGCGGCGGATCAGGCGCCGATGCTCTCCGAGCGGGCGGCGGCCTCGGCGGCCGCCTGCTTCTTCGAGGCCCGCAGGCTGGTGAGGGTGGTGATCACCAGGACGCCGCAGATGACGCCGAGGGAGACCGGGATGGAGATCTGCGGTACGTGGACGCCCGACTCGTGCAGGGCGTGCAGCACCAGCTTGACGCCGATGAAGCCGAGGATGACGGACAGGCCGTAGCTGAGGTGGACCAGCTTCTGGAGCAGGCCGCCGATGAGGAAGTACAGCTGGCGCAGGCCCATCAGGGCGAAGGCGTTGGCGGTGAAGACGATGTACGGGTCCTGGGTGAGGCCGAAGATCGCGGGGATCGAGTCCAGGGCGAACAGCACGTCGGTGGTGCCGATGGCGAGCATGACCACCATCAGGGGGGTCAGGATGCGCTTGCCGTTGTTGCGGATGAACAGCCTGGTCCCGTGGTACCGGTCCGCGACGCCGAACTTCTTCTCGATCGACTTGAGGAGGCGGTTCTCCTCGAACTCCTCTTCTTCCTCGCCCTTGCGGGCCTCCTGGATGAGCTTCCACGCGGTGTAGATCAGGAAGGCGCCGAAGAGGTAGAAGACCCAGGAGAAGGTGGTGATGATCGCGGCTCCGGCGGCGATGAAGATCGCGCGCAGGACGAGGGCTATCAGCACGCCCACGAGCAGCACCCGCTGCTGGAGCTGGGAGGGCACCGAGAACTTCGCCATGATCAGGACGAAGACGAAGAGGTTGTCCACGCTCAGGGACTTCTCGGTGATGAAGCCCGCGAAGAACTCCTGGGAGGCCTGGCCGCTGCCGAAGAACAGCAGGCCGAGGCCGAAGAGCGCGGCGAGGACGATCCAGACGACCGTCCAGGTGCCCGCTTCCTTGATCGATACGTCGTGCGGTTTGCGGCCGATGAAGAAATCGGCGCCGATCAGGATGCCCAGACCGAGAATGGTCAGCACCCAGAGGGTCAACGAAACGTCCACTTTTCACGCCTCCGGCGGATGGCTCGGCACACAGGTCAGCGTCATCGCTGCCGGAGGTCTCTTCCACCCGGGCCGCTGGGGGCCACGGGCCGACGCCCCGGGACCGACTGCGGTTCACATGACCGAGTGGTCCGTACTGACGGGCGCGCCGTGCAGGAAAGCAGGAATACTCCCCTCCGCACGATCAGGGTACCGGTCAGAGGCGGAAAAGGTAAAGGGAACGCCAAGGGATGGTCATGCGCGGCCCTGGCGGCGGGCCGTGGCGATCCTCTCCAGCGTCTCCTCCAGGACCTGGCTGCCCTGCGGCGGCAGGTCGGGTTCGAAGGTCCAGGCATGGCCGACCCACGGGTCGGCGAGGTGGTGGTCCGGGACCGGCGACAGCCGCATCAGCGAGCGCCACAGCGGGTCGAGCAGCGGCCCGTACGCCGAGGCCTCGTCCCGGTCCGCGACCATCAGCAGGTGCACGCCGACGGCCGGACCCTCGTCGGCCAGGTACCGCAGCTGCGTGACCGCCCGGTCGTCGAAGCCGTGCGGGAAGTCGTGCACGATCAGGAGCTGCTCGGCCGTGTCCACGTCCGGCGGCAGGTCCTCGGGCGCCCCGGCCCGCAGCGCCATCTGTACGAGGTCCACCCGCCGGGTCAGCTGCGCCAGGGTCTGCGTGACCGCCGCGGCGCCGGCGGCGGGCGGCCCGGCCAGCACCCCGGCGCGTACGAGCGGAGCCAGTGAAGCGGCCCCGGCCCCGGCCGCGTCGATGACATGGACCGTGTACCGGTCGCCGGGGTGGACCGCGAGGAGGCGGACCGCGTGGGCGACGGCCATGTCCATGGCGGCCCGGCGCAGCCGGTCGGTGTCCATGGCCATCGCGGCCTCCGAGCCGGTGCGGCCGTTGTCGATCCAGAGCCCCCGCTCCAACGGGAGGCGCACCAGCATCGGAATGCGCAGTCCGGGCCGCTCCGGCAGGTACAGGTCCCCCAGGCGCAGGGCCAGCGGCTCCTCCTGGGGCACTTCCCTGCCGTGCCAGACGGGATTGGCCCAGCGGGCGTACGCGGTCGGCAGCGCGGGCTCGACCACCTCGGACTCGGCGGCCAGCTGGGCGAGGTCCCGGTCGAGCACCGCCTGCGCCCGGGCGACGAGCTCGTCACGGCGGGCCCGGGCCTCGTCGCGGGCGGCGCTGCCGGAACCCGCGAGGCGGTGGCGGGGGTCGGACAGGGCCTCGTCCAGCTCCCGGTCCATCCGGGAGTCGGCGAAGTCGCAGGCGCTCCGGTAGGCGGCGACCGTCCGGGCCAGGTCCTCGAACATGCCCCAGACCTGGTTGTAGAGGCGCTCCTCCATGGACCAGCCACTGGCGTCGCCCGCGACGGGACGCGGCACCTCGCCGGGCCCCGGGGTCTCGGCGGCCCGGGGCGCCGGCTCCGGCGCCTCCGCGGTGGTCCGGCGGCGGCGCGGGTGTACGTAGTCGAGGGTGGGCGGGCTCAGCGCGGGCGGCCCGTCGGCGGCGGCCGACGGCTCGGAGGCGGCCTGGCCGGGGAAGGGCGTTTCCCCGCCCTGTGGAGCGGGCAGGCCCCGTCCGGCCGTCGGAGCCGCGGCTGCCGGCGTCGGCGTCGAGGCGGCAGGGGCCGTGGCCGTGGCCGTGGCCGTGGCCGTGGCCGAAAGGACGGTGGCAACCAGTGCCGCGGCGGCCTGCCCGCCCAGTCCGGCGTCGGCGAGCAGCGCGCCGAGCCCGTCGGCGTAGCCCTGGCCGACGGCCCGTACCTTCCAGGCGCCCTGGCGCCGGTACAGCTCCAGGGCGAGCACGGCGGTCTCGGAGTCCAGCCCGGTCAGGGTGTAGCCGGCGAGCTCCGGGCCCGCCGGGTCGGCGACGGAGACGGAGGGTGCGGGGACCGCGCCGAACCGCGCGGGGCCCCCGGGCGGCAGCACCAGGACCACCCCGACGCGGTGCACGGCCGGCCCGACGGCGTCGAGGTCGACGGCGAAGCGGTGTTCGGCCGCCGTCCTCCCCGGTGCCTCCAGGCCGGGCAGGGCGGGGGCGCCGGGGTGGGCGAGCGCCTCGGGGCCCGCCAGCCGTCCCGCGTCGTCGCAGACCGGGACCACGGCGAGCACGGGTGTGCCCGCCGAGACCCTGATCTCCACCCGGCTCCGGGACAGGGGGTGGTTCTGCCCCCGGACCAGTTCGGCCGTCATCGTGCAGCCCCTCCCCCGCCCTCGCCCTGCTCTTGCTTCTGCTCGTGTTCTCTTGTCCCGTACGGCTGTTCTCGGCTCCGTACGGCTGTTCTCGGCTCCGTACGGCTTACAGGTGCGGCAGGATCGCCGGCATCAGGTCCTGGAAGGTACGGCCGTTGGCCGGGTTCCCGAGGGCCGTCATCTGCCAGCCGGCGCCCACCCGCGACACCTTGGCCATGATCTGCGCGGTGTACGCGCCGCCGCCGTCGAGGGTGTAGCGGGCCAGCTCCTGGCCGTTGGTCTCGTCGACGATCCGGCAGAAGGCGTTCTGCACCTCCTGGAACGTCTGGCCGGTGAAGGAATTCACCGTGAAGACGATCTGGTCGATGTGCACCGGCACGCGCTGCAGGTCGACGAGGATCGACTCGTCGTCCCCGCCCTGGCCGGCGCCGCCGACGAGGTTGTCACCGGTGTGGCGGACCGAGCCGTCGTCGCTCTGCAGGTGCCGGAAGAACACGACGTCGACGGGCTGCTTGTCGGCGAAGAGCACCGCCGACGCGTCGAGGTCGATCTCCCGGGTCCGGGAGCCGAACAGCCCCCGGCGCTTGGCCGCCTGCCAGCCGAGGCCCATCCGGACCGCGGTCAGGGTGCCTCCGTCCTGCTTCTGCAGACTGATGGCCTGACCCTTGGTCATGTTGACCGTCACGCGCTGTCCCCTCTCCTAGCCCGCCCCCGATGTGGGCGCGCAGCGTGTACCTGCGGCTGCCGCCAACCCTACTGACCGCTCACGGGTCAGGCGAGGCCCGCTTCCTTCATCTGCCGCAGCTCCTTCTTCAGCTCGCTCACCTCGTCCCGGATCCGGGCCGCGACCTCGAACTGGAGCTCGGCGGCTGCGCCCCGCATCCGCTCGGTCATCTGCTCGATGAGTGCGGCCAGTTCCTGGGCGGGACGGTCGGTCGCCACCACGGGCGCCTTGGCGGCCTTGGCCCCCTTGCCGGCCCCCTTGGCCGCCTTGGCCGGGGACGCCACGCCGGCGGAGAGCGCCGGGACGGGGGCCTTGGGCCCCTTGCCGTCCTTGCCCTGCCGGTAGCCGGTGCCGAGCAGCTGCTCGGTGTCCAGCTCCTCCCGGGCGATGGTGGCCACGATGTCGTTGATCTTCTTGCGCAGCGGCTGCGGGTCGATCCCGTTGGCCTTGTTGTAGGCGACCTGCTTCTCCCGGCGCCGGTTGGTCTCATCGATGGCCTTCTCCATCGCCGGGGTCATCTTGTCCGCGTACATGTGGACCTGGCCGGAGACGTTGCGCGCCGCGCGGCCGATGGTCTGGATCAGCGAGGTCCCCGAGCGCAGGAAGCCCTCCTTGTCGGCGTCGAGGATCGCCACCAGCGACACCTCGGGCAGGTCGAGGCCCTCGCGCAGCAGGTTGATGCCGACCAGGACGTCGTACTCGCCGGCCCGCAGCTCCCGCAGCAGCTCGACCCGGCGCAGGGTGTCGACGTCGCTGTGCAGGTAGCGGACGGCGATGCCGAGCTCCAGGAAGTAGTCGGTGAGGTCCTCCGCCATCTTCTTGGTGAGGGTGGTGACCAGGACGCGTTCGTCCTTCTCCACCCGCTGGCGGATCTCGTGCACCAGGTCGTCGATCTGGCCCTCGGTCGGCTTGACCACGACCTCGGGGTCGATGAGGCCGGTGGGGCGGATGATCTGCTCGACGAAGCCGTCGCTGCGGGAGAGCTCGTAGGCGCCGGGGGTGGCCGACAGGTAGACGGTCTGGCCGATCCGCTCCTGGAACTCCTCCCACTTCAGGGGCCGGTTGTCGAGCGCGGAGGGCAGCCGGAAGCCGTGGTCGACCAAGGTGCGCTTGCGGGAGGCGTCACCCTCGTACATCGCGCCGATCTGCGGGACGGTCACGTGCGACTCGTCGATCACGAGGAGGAAGTCCTCGGGGAAGTAGTCGATGAGGGTGTTGGGCGCGGAGCCCGGCGCCCGGTCGTCCATGTGCAGCGAGTAGTTCTCGATGCCGGAGCAGGACCCGATCTGGCGCATCATCTCCAGGTCGTAGGTGGTGCGCATGCGCAGCCGCTGGGCCTCCAGCATCTTGCCCTGCTTCTCCAGCTCGGCGAGGCGCTCGGCCAGCTCCGCCTCGATGCCGGCGATCGCCTTCTCCATGCGCTCGGGGCCGGCGACGTAGTGGCTGGCGGGGAACACGTACAGCTCGCGGTCCTCGCTGATGACCTCGCCGGTCAGCGGGTGCAGGGTGGACAGGGCCTCGATCTCGTCGCCGAACATCTCGATGCGGACGGCCAGTTCCTCGTAGACCGGGAAGATCTCGATGGTGTCGCCGCGCACCCGGAAGGTGCCGCGGGTGAAGGCGACGTCGTTGCGCGTGTACTGGATGTCGACGAAGCGGCGCAGCAGCTGGTCCCGGTCGATCTCCTCGCCGACCTTGAGGGGGACCATCCGGTCGACGTACTCCTGCGGGGTGCCGAGGCCGTAGATGCAGGAAACGGAGGCGACGACGATGACGTCGCGCCGGGTGAGCAGCGAGTTGGTCGCGGAGTGGCGCAGCCGCTCCACCTCCTCGTTGATCGAGGAGTCCTTCTCGATGTACGTGTCCGACTGCGGAACGTAAGCCTCGGGCTGGTAGTAGTCGTAGTACGACACGAAGTACTCGACGGCGTTGTTCGGCAGGAGCTCGCGGAACTCGTTCGCCAGCTGGGCGGCGAGCGTCTTGTTCGGCGCCATCACCAGGGTGGGGCGCTGGAGCTTCTCGATCATCCACGCGGTGGTCGCCGACTTGCCGGTGCCGGTCGCGCCCAGCAGGACGACATCCTTCTCACCTGCGCGGATGCGCTTCTCCAGGTCGGCGATGGCCGCCGGCTGGTCGCCGCTGGGCTGGTAGGGGCTGACGACCTCGAAAGGCGCCACCGTGCGTTCGATCTTCGATACGGGCCGCATGAGTCCACCGTACGACCCTCCACTGACACTCACGCATTCCCCGCCGGCCCGCGGCACGCACCGCAGGGGGCGGGCGGAGCGGATCTCCTCCTTTCTGGTCCGTTTGTCGTAGTTCGGTGGCGGCCTGGTG
This sequence comes from Streptomyces sp. NPDC044571, assembly GCF_040647115.1. Lineage (NCBI taxonomy): Bacteria > Bacillati > Actinomycetota > Actinomycetes > Kitasatosporales > Streptomycetaceae > Streptomyces > Streptomyces sp. NPDC044571. The sequence continues at coordinate 57,075 of NZ_JBEZBN010000038.1, read as the reverse complement.
ATCTTCAAGCCGATGATCGCCCTAGCGGTCCCGCCGTGAGGTGCATCGCCACAACGTCTGCCGTTCCGCACCCGCCTGACGCAGGAACAGGGCTCCGACCCGAGGAGAACGCACATGTACGTCCGACCTGCCGCCGCGGCCGCGGCCGCCTTCCTGGGCTTCACCCTGACCGTCATGGGCGGGACGGCCTCGTCCGCCGCCACCGGCCCCGAGACCGGGCCCGGCACGGGCACCGGAACCGGAACGGGCACCGGAACCGGCGCCGCCGGCTCGGCCCCGGCCGCCACCGCGACCGGGCCGCTGGGGCCCGTCGTGTACGCCCACCGGGGGGCTTCGGCGTACGCGCCGGAGAACACCCTCGCGGCCATCGACCTGGCGATGCGGCTGGGCTTCGACTGGGTCGAGAACGACGTCCAGCGCACCAAGGACGGGGAGCTGGTGGTGATCCACGACGACTCCCTGACCCGCACGACCGACGTCGAGCAGGTGTTCCCGGACCGCAAGTCCTGGCTGGTCAAGGACTTCACCGCGGCGGAGATCGCCCGGCTCGACGCGGGCAGCTGGTTCGGCCCGCAGTTCACCGGCGCCCGGGTCCCGACGCTGCGGCAGTACCTCGACCGGGTGCAGCGCAACCAGCAGCGGCTGCTGCTCGAAATCAAGAAGCCCGAGCTCTACCCGGGGATCGAGGAGCAGACCCTGCGGGTCCTGGACGAGGCGGGCTGGCTCGACGAGAGCCACGTCCAGCGCCGCCTGGTGGTGCAGAGCTTCAGCGCGGACTCCGTCCGCATCGTGCACGACGTGCGCCCCGACCTGGTGACGGCCTTCCTCGGCACCCCCACGGTGGCCGACCTCCCGCGGTACGCCGAGTTCACCGACCGGATCAACCCGTGGCACACCACGATCTCGGCGGACTGGGTCGCGGCGGTGCACGGCCTGCTGGGGGCGCACGGCAAGGCGATGGAAGTCGACACCTGGATCGTGGACGACGCGGCGACCGCCCGGAAGGTCCAGGGGATGGGCGTGGACGGGATCATCACCAACGCCCCGGACGTCGTGCAGGAGGCGGTACTCGGGCAGGAGGCGGCGCTCGGGCGCGAGGGGCTGCTCGGGCAGGACGGGCTGCTGGGACAGGGCGGGCTGCTCGGACAGGGCGGGGTGCTCGGACAGGGCGGGGTGCTCGGACAGGGCGGGCTGCTCGGACAGGACGGGGTGCTGGGGCGCGAAGGGGCGCTCGGGAGCTGAACCGCGCGGGATCCCGCTGTCGGTGGCGGCCCGTACGGTGGAGGGGTGGACAGCACCGAGCGGCCGCGCGGGCCGCACCTCGAATGGACCGTCGTCGCCAGCGACATCGGTCCCCTGCTCCTGGCCGCGACCCCGGAGGGGCTGGTCCGGGTCGAGTTCCATGCCGAGCCGGACCGGGTGGAGGCGATGATCGGCGCGCTGGTCTCCCGGCTCGGCGCCGATGCCCGGCGTCCCGCGCCGGGCGAGGAGGTCCTGCTGGCCAAGCCGATACGCCAGCTGACCGCGTACTTCGCGGGCTCGCTGCGGCGCTTCGCACTGCCGCTGGACTGGCGGCTCAGCTCCGGCTTCCACCGCAAGGTGCTCCAGGAGCTGGACCGCTCGGTGCCGTACGGGGCGGTCGTGGGGTACGTGGAGCTCGCCGCCCGGGTCGGCCAACCGGGCGCGGCCCAGGCCGTGGGCCACGCCATGGGCTCGAATCCGCTGCCGCTGGTGGTGGCCTGCCACCGGGTCGTGGAGAACGACGGCGGGATCGGCGGCTTCGGTGGCGGGGTGGAGACCAAGCGGAGCCTGCTGGCGCTGGAGGGCGTGCTTCCGCAGCCGCTGTTCTGAGCGGCCGAGGGGTGGTGAGGGGTGGTAAGGGGTGGGACACTGCCGCGGTGACTACTGTCGCCGCCCCTGGCCTCCTCGCACCCGTACGCCGCCCCTCCCCGCGACAGGGGTGTACGGCGTGAGCGCGCTGCCCGGCACCGACCGGCCGGCCCTGCCCGTCGACCCCGCGGACCTCCCCCGCCTGCAGCGGCGTACCTCCGGCGTGCTGGTCGCCGCCCAGATGCTGGGCGGCGTCGGCGTGCCCATCAGCATTGCCCTGGCCCCCGTCCTCGCCACCGAGATCAGCGGCACCGAGGCGCTGTCCGGCTTCGCCTCCACCGCCGCCGTCATCGGCACGGCCCTCGTCTCGCTGCCCCTGGCGGCCCTGATGACCGCGCGGGGCCGCCGGCCGGGGCTGGTGCTCGGCTACGCGATCGGAGCCGCCGGCGCGGGCCTGGTCGTCCTGGCCGCCGCGGTCCGGAGCTTCCCGCTGCTGATGCTCGGCATGGCCGCTTTCGGAGCCGCCTCCTCCGCCAACCTCCAGGCGCGGTTCGCCGCCGCCGACCTCGCCGCCCCCGACCACCGGGCGCGGGCCATCTCGGTCGTGGTCTGGGCCTCCACGATCGGCGCGGTGCTCGGCCCGAACCTCTCCGCGCCGGCCAGCCGGAGCTTCGCCGGCACCTCCATACCCGAGACGGCGGGCCCCTTCGTATGGGCCGCCGCCGTCTTCGTCCTCACCGGCACGCTGATCGGCGTCCTGCTGCGCCCCGATCCGCTGCTGACGGCCCGGGCGCTGGCCGCGCCCGAGGAACAGACCCGCGAGGGCCGCTCGCTGCGCGCCGGGTTCGCGACCGTCCGGTCCTCGCCGCGGGCACGGCTCGCCCTGCTGACCGTCGCCGTGTCCCACACCACCATGGTCTCGATCATGGTGATGACCCCCGTCGAGCTCGGCCACCACGGGGCCGGCCTGGAGCTCGTCGGCCTGGTGATCAGCGGTCACATCGCGGGCATGTTCGCCTTCTCACCCGTCATGGGCTGGCTCGCGGACCGGCTCGGACGCCTCACGGTGATCGGCCTGGCGGCGGGACTGCTGTCGCTCGCGGCGCTGCTCGCCGGAACGGCCGGGCCGCACCACGGCCAGAGCGCGGCCGGCCTCTTCCTGCTCGGCCTCGGCTGGTCCGCCGGCATGGTCTCCGGCTCGGCCCTGCTCACCGACTCGGTGCCGCAGGCCGCGCGGGCCGCCGTACAGGGCCTGAGCGATCTCACGATGAACACGGCCGCGGGCGTGGGCGGGGCGGCGGCCGGCCTGGTCATGTCCCAGGCGGGCTACGGCTGGCTGACCGCCACCGGCGCCTGCCTGCTCCTGCCCATGGCGGCGCTCGCGCTGTTCACGGCGCGCCGCCATCCGGTGGCGGCCAAGGGCTGAACAGCCAGGCTCAGAGGTTGATGTGGTAGGCCTTGCGCAGCGTCTCGTGCACGGTCCAGGTGGTCTTGTCGCCCTCCCGGAGCACGCAGGCGGAGCCGGGTCCCACCTCCAGGGTCGCGCCGCCCTCGACCTCGATGGTGGCCCGGCCGCTGATCACCACGAACAGTTCGTCGGCCTCGGTGTCGGTGACCACGCCCGGGGTGATCTGCCAGATGCCGCGCAGCTGCCTGCCGTCCGGGGACTCCCACAGGACCTTGCCGGTCACGACGGGCTCGCCGGAGACGATCTGGGCGGGGTCGAGGTCCTCCGGCTCCAGCTCGGCATCGGGAACGGACACGGCGAAGGAGGCCGGGGCGTGCTCACTGGTGCTCATGGCGCGCCAGCGTAGTCCGCACGCCCGGCGGACCGCGGTGGCCGAACCGTCCAGCGTCGCCCCGCCGCATGCGTCACCCTGTCCACCGGGCAGCGCTCATGGGACAGGTTCGGACCGTCGGCCCGGGAAGGCGTTTGGCGGGGGGAATCCCGTGCCATGGATGGGGACATGTCACAGCACACAGCATTTGCATCAGGCGTCCCCGGACCGGTCCCGGTTCTGTCCGACGAAGTACGCGAGGCCCTCGACCGGCAGGGGCCCGTCGTGGCCCTGGAGTCGACGATCATCGCGCACGGCCTGCCCCGCCCGCGCAATCTGGCGGTGGCCGCCGAGCTGGAGGCGCTGGTCCGCACGGAAGGAGCCGTTCCGGCGACGGTCGCGGTCCTGGACGGCGTGGCCCACGTGGGGCTGGACAAGGACCAGCTGGAGCGGGTGGCCGCCGGGGAGGGCGTGCGCAAGCTCGGCCACCGGGATCTGGCGCCCGCGCTCGCGACGGGGGCGACCGGGGCGACGACGGTGTCCGCGACGGCGTTCCTGGCCGCGCGCGCCGGGCTGCGGGTCTTCGCCACGGGCGGACTGGGCGGCGTACACCGCGAATGGGCGCAGACGCAGGACGAGTCGGCCGATCTCGCGCTGCTGGCCCGCACGCGGATCACGGTCGTGTGCGCGGGCGTGAAATCGATCCTGGACGTGCCGGCCACCTTGCAGCGGCTGGAGACGCTGGGGGTGGCGGTCCTGGGTTACGGGACGGATCACTTCCCCGGCTTCTACCTCTCCAGCTCCGGCGAGCCGGTGGACTGGAGCGTGAGCCGCCCGGAAGAGGTGGCGGCGGTGATGGCCGCTCAGGACCGGCTGGGCGGCGCCGGATCGGCCCTGCTGGTGGCCAATCCGGTGGCGGAGGCGGAGCAGCTGGATCCGCGCCTGCACGACCGGGTCCTGGCCCAGGCCCTCGACGCGTGCCGGGAGCGCGGCATCACGGGGCAGGCGGTGACCCCGTTCCTGCTGGGGTTCCTGGTGCGGGCGACGGGCGGGGCCTCCCTGGAGGCCAACCTCGCGGCGGTACGGGGCAACGTGGCGCTCGGTGCCCGCATCGCGGGAGCCTGGGCGGACCGGGAGGACCGGGCGTGACCGCGGCGGGGGGCGAGGCGGGGGCTGCTGTGGCGGGGGCCACCGGGACGGGGTCCGCCGGGGCGCTGCTCGTCGTCGGGGACGTGGTCACGGACGTGGTGGCGATACATCCGGAACCGCTCGCCCCGGCCACGGACACGGCGGCCCGGATCCGCACCCTGCCCGGCGGCGCCGGGGCCAACGCGGCGTGCTGGGCGGTCCGGGCGGGGGCCGCGGAGGTGCGCCTCCTCGCACGGGTGGGCACCGAGTCCGCGCAGTGGCACGAGCAGGCGCTGCTCGACGCAGGGGTGCGGCCCCATCTGGTGGTCGACCCGGCCGAGCCGACGGGCACGGTGGTGGCGCTGGTCGGCAAGGACACCGAGCGTACGTTCCTCACCGACAGCGGGGCCGCGCTGCGGCTCTCGCCCGCGGACTGGGCGCCCGCCCTGCTCGACGGGGTCGGCCATCTCCACCTGTCCGGCTACCTGTTCTTCGCCGACAGCAGCCGCGAGCTGGCCCTGGTCGCCCTGCGCGCCGCCCGGGCCCGGGGCGTGCCGGTGAGCGTCGACCCCGCCTCGGCCGGGTTCCTGGTCACGCTGGGCCCCCAGCGCTTCCTCGACGCCGTGGCGGGGGCGGATGTCCTGCTGCCCAACGAGGACGAGGCGCGGCTGCTGGCCGGGCTGCCGGAACCGGCCGGTTCGGCGCGGGCGGCGGCGGAGCTGAGCCGGCGGTTCCCGCTGGTGGTGGTCACCCGGGGCGCGGCGGGGGCCCTGGTGGCGGAGGCGGGCCGGGTCACGGCCGAGATCGCCGCCGAGGCGGCCGAGGCGGTGGATTCGACGGGCGCCGGCGACGCCTTCACCGGCGGCTTCCTCGCAGCCCGGCTCGCGGGCGCCGGCCCGGCGGAAGCCGCCCGGGCGGGTTGCCGCACCGCCGCCCAGGCGGTCACCCGGCTGGGCGGACGCCCGTAAGCCTCAGGCGAGGTATTCCTCCTGGCCGAGGGTCTCGATCGCGCCCGACGTGCCCACGTTGTAGTGGAACACCAGGCCCTTGTCGGGTGGGTGACGAGCCACTCGGTGAGCTCGTGGAGGGTGATCGGCTTGCTCACCGGGCTTGCGACGATCGGGGTGAGAGCCGTGATCTCGGCGTCCTCGGCGATCGGGATGAAGGTCTCCACGCCGACCGTCTCGAAGTGGGCGGCACCGCCCGGACCGGGGCAGCCCCGGTGGCCGTGCCTGACGATCAGGCTGTGGAAGCCGCCTTCGGGGGTGTAGCGGTAGACGGCGATCTCGTCCGGCGAGATCGGCCTCGCGCACAGGGCCGGCGCGGCCAGTGCCGCTGCCTTGGGGCCTCTGCTCCTTGCCGTCTCCTCTGCCAAGGGGCCAGGGCGTGGCCGCCGTTGAAGCGTTCCCGTCAACGTAGCGTCCGGTATCGGCCACGACGATGGCCTGATCGCGGTCGTCACCGGGCGGGGATCGGCTGTTGCGGATCGGGTACGCCGGTGACCCGACGGCAGGGCTCGGGCCGGCCGCCGCCGCTCAGGGCGCATCCCCGCGGATGCCGGTCCACGCCGGGTGGCGGGGGTCGTCGGCCCTCACCAGGGCGTCGGCGGTCGAGGCCGGGTCGGTCTCGGACTCGTAGCGCGCGAAGGCGGGCAGGGTCCAGCGCGCGGACTCCTCCGTGCGGCGGGCCAGGGCTGCCGCGGAGAGGTGGATGTGCACGCTGAGGTCGAAGGGGAACCAGTGGCCCAGCAGGAGGGGACCGTGCACGATCACGACGCCGCCCGGCGGCAGTTCCGTGTACGGGCTGCGGGTGGCCCGGTCGGTCACCGGATCCCAGAGGTCGGGCAGGACCCTGCCGGTGCCGCCCGGGTCGGTGGGGCCGAACACCTCCCGCCAGAGGGCGGCCGTGTCGTACCAGCCGCCGAGGTAGGCGTCCACGTCCTCGCGGCCGTACTCGAAGCGGAGGGAGGCCGGGCGAAGGAATCCCTCGGCCGCCACCACGAGGACCGAGCGGCCGCGCGGCCGCAGCGCGTCGGCGAGCTGCCCGGCGAGCAGCCCGGTGCCTGCTGCGGGCGCGCCGTCGATCCCCACGCGCTGCCAACTCGCCTGGTCCGTCCCGGGTTTGTGTTCGTCGAGGTGACCGGCGAGCCGCTCGGCCATCCGCTGCCATGTGATCGCTTCCAGCTGCACGTGCCCATTGTCAGTGGTGGGCCTTAGCGTTTTTGACGAGGGATCACCGGCGGGAAGGAGCCGTTGGCCCGGCCTTGGGGAGGGGTCTGTCATGGCTCGCGAGACGACTTATCTGGAGCTGTCGCAGGACGGCGGCGGAGCGCACAAGTTCTACGAGGTGACGGTGGACGGCACGGCCGTCTCGGTGCGGTACGGCCGCATCGGGGCGGAAGGCCAGCTGCAGAGCTCCTCGTTCCCGACCGCCGAGAAGGCCCGGGCGGCCGCTGCGAAGAAGATCGGCGAGAAGGTCCGCAAGGGGTACGCGCCGGCCGTGCGCGGCCGGCGCGCCGCCCGGGCGGTGACCCGTCGGCAGGTCACCGCCGCGCCGTCGACGGCGCGCGCGGTGGCTCCGGTGCTGTGGCGTTTCCGTACCGGGTCCTCGGCGTTCGGGATCCATGTGGACGAGGACCGCTGCTGGGTGGGCAACCAGGCGGGGGACGTCTACACGCTCAGCCACGGCGGCGAGGTACTGGCCCGGTACGCGCTGCCGGACGGGGTGAAGTGCCTGGTGGCGGACGAGTTCTGGATATACGCGGGCTGTGACGACGGCACGGTGTACGACCTGTCGTCGAAGGTTCCGTTCGGGGCGTACGACATCGCGGCGGACGTGGACATCTTCTGGCTCGACATCCACGAGGGCGTGCTGAGCGTGTCGGACCGCAGCGGCGGGCTGACCGTCATCGACCACGAGGACGAGTTCCAGTGGTCGCGGCGCTCGTCGGGCTCCAACGCATGGATGGTGCGGGCGGACGAGCGCGCGGTCTACCACGGCGACAGCCGAGGCGTCACGGCGTACGCACCTGACGGCGGGAAGGAGTTGTGGCACACAGCGACGGACGGCTCGGTGCTGTTCGGCTGGCAGGAGGAGCACGCGGTGTTCGCCGGGACCGGCCGCAATACGGTGCAGCGGCTGTCCAAGGCGACGGGCGCGGTGGAGGCCTCGTACCGTTGTGACGCGGCGGTGTACTCCTGCGCGACCTCCCCCGACGGGCGGCACGTGTTCGCCGGCGACCTCGCCTCCTCCGTCTACTGCTTCGACGCGGACGGGCGGCGGCTGTGGAAGCTCGGCACGGGCAGCGGGGCCGCGCTGTCCATGCAGTACCTGGACGAGCGGCTGTACCTGGTGACCACGGACGGCTCGCTGGTCTGCGTGGATGCGAGCGAGGCGGCGATAGCCGCGGCCCAGCAGGGCTCGGTGCCGACGGCGGTGGACGTGAAGTCGGCCGCTGCGCTGCCGGTGTTCACCCCGGCGGCGTCCGCCTCGGCGGTGGCCACCGTCTCGGTGGCCGCGGCGCCGGCGGACGGCGTGGTGGTGGAGTGCGTCCAGCAGGGTGGCCGGATACGGGTCCAGGTGGTGTCGGGCGGCTTCGAGCCCCACTGGAACGTGCAGTTCCCGCGCGGGATCCGGGAGCCCGGCGCCCGGTACGTGGTGGACGGGCTGCATGCGGCCTCGGGCGGTTTCTACCGGGTGCGCGGGGAGATACGCCGCCTGGTGTGAGCGGGCTTGCCTCCCGGGGTGCGGGGAAGGCACCCCGGGCAGGAACACGGTGCGGCGCCCGGCGGGGCCGCGGCGGGTATGGAGAAGGCGTCGCCCTCGGCGAGCGTGGAGGTCACGTACAGCACGACGGGGTCGGGTCCGAGGTTGCGGCCCAGGTGGACGTGTTCGATGCCCGGGGGTTCGACGAAGTTGTCCCCGGGCCGGTGCACGACGACCGTGTGGTCGTGCAGGATGCGGGTCAGCGTCCCGGATCGGACCAGTGCGATCAGCGGAACCTCGTGGAAGTGCCAGCCGGTGCAACCGCCGGGCTCTATGACGACCTCCTGCCCGGCCAGGTGCTTCGTTCGGGTCCGCACCCGCGCCGCCGCCCGGTCGGCTGCTCGGGCCTCCGCTCTGGAAAGCCGCGCCGTCGTCTGCTGCCCGCCCATGTGTCCTCCTTCATGGGCCGTACGGCCATACCGCAGCCCCGTCCACCCACGGTAGAGGGACATCCGGACATCGAGGGAGAGTTCGTCAAACCCCAACCCCGGTGTGCGGCAAGGTGATAAGAGGACCCGGTGGCGGTATCACATCGGCATGAGCCTCGTGGTCTTCGAGTCGCTGAAGGCGGTCCACTGCGCGCAGTGCCGTCAGGGACCGATGCGTCATCTCGTCCGCGAGGTCGGCGTGCCCCGCTGTCTGGACTGCGCCGACCTCGGACACCTCGTGTACCTGCCGCGCGGGGACGCCGCGCTCTCCCGGCGGGCCCGCGAGGCCAGTTCGCTGTCCGCCGTCGTCGTCCGCTTCAACAAGCGGCGCCGCCGCTACGAACGCCAGGGCATCCTGGTCGAGGAACCGGCCCTGGCCCGCGCGGAGCGCGCCTGCCTCGCGGATGCCGAGGCACGGGCCCGCCGCCGGGAGCGCGACCGGCTGCGCCGCGCGGCCGAGGACGTCCGGTTCACGGCGGCGTTCGCCGCCGAGATACTGCGGCTGTTCCCGGGATGCCCGGCCGAGCGGGCGCAGGCGATCGCGGCCCACGCCTCGGTGCGCGGCAGCGGCCGGGTCGGCCGTACCGCGGCCGGCCGCGCGCTGGACGGGCCGGCGGTGTCGGTGGCGGTCCGGGCTGCCGTACGGCATGTCGACACCGAGTACGACGCCCTGCTGATGGCGGGCGTACCGCGGTTCGCGGCCCGGGCCCGCCTGGCCCCGCAGATCGACGCGGTCCTGGACGCCTGGCGGACACCGCCACCACCGCAGGTGTCCTGCGAGGCCCTACCCGAGGCGGAAGCGGCGGTAGAGCAGCATTCCGCCCAGTAGCAGGGCGCCGCCGCCGGGCAGCAGGTAGCCCACGCCTTCGGCCCCCGTGTGGGCGAGCGCCGGGCCGTGCTGCGGCGGTGCGGCGGGGGTGAGGGGCCGCCCCGCGGCGGCCGGCTGGGACGGGACGGCGGGCCGCGATGACTCGGTGGGCCGGGTCGGCTGGGACGGCTGGGACGGCTTGGGGCTGCTGGGCGTGCCGTTGACGGAGGTGTTGCCCCCGGTTCCGTTGCCGACTCCGACGACGCTGACGGAGTTGCCGCTCACGTTCAGCGGGAGGTCGACCGGGAGCTGGATCCCGTTGCCGGACAGGACGCCCGGCGAATCCTTTCCCCCTGCGGCGGCGTGCGCACCGCCCCCGTTCGCGGTCCCCGGCTTCGCCGGGTGCGAGGGCTCCGAGGACGGCTGGGAGGGCCCCGGTTGCCCGTTGGCACAGCGATTGCCCGCGGCCGGGTTGAGCAAGCCGATCACGCTCACGGTGTTGCCGCACACATTCACCGGCGTGTGCACCGGCAGTTGCACCAGGTTCCCGGACAGCAACCCCGGCGAACGCTCGGCCGCCCCGCCGGCATCCGCGTCGGCATAGGCGAAGCCGCTCACACCCGCGACCACAAGTCCGCCTCCCGCAACCACCGTGGCGATCAAGCCATTCCGACGACTGTGACGCATCAGTTTCCCTGCTTTCCGGAGGAGTGACGGGTGTTGGACCCGCACCGGAACAACGCGGTAAACCCATTCGGGTTATAGAGCCGGTGGGCATTTCACTCCATCGTGTACTGGGTAGGGCCTCCTTCATGAGTGTTCGCCCCTTGCTGCTCCTGGATGTGGACGGCCCCCTCAACCCCTTCCGCTCCCCCCTGGCCGGCCTGCGCGGATACACCAGCCACCGGATGCGCCCGGCCGTCTGGATGTCCCGCCGGCCCCCGGACTCGCGCAGCGCGCAGCGCGGCCTGCACGTCCGCCTCCACCCCGCCCACGGCGCCCGCCTGCTCGCCCTGCCCTACGAACTCGTGTGGGCCACCACATGGATGCACGAGGCCAACACGATGATCGCCCCGCACATCGGACTACCCGCCGATCTTCCCGTCATCGAATGGCCGGAACTCTTCGCGCGTGACCCCGACGGGCTCTCCTGGAAGACCCGCCCCCTCCTGGACTGGGCCGCGGGCCGTCCCTTCGCCTGGGTAGACGACATGATCAGCTCCCGGGACCGCGCGTGGGTCGCCGCCCGCCACCCCGCCCCGGCCCTCCTACTGCGCATCCGCCCCCGCCGGGGACTGCGCCCCCGCGATTTCGATGCCCTCGCCGCATGGGCGGCGCAGCTCAGCCGAGGAGGGCGCTGAGGGGGTCGGCCGACGGGCTGCCCGTGGGCCACCAGTCGTCGGTGCCCGGGCGGGACTCGTAGGCGTACCAGAGGCCGTCGCGGCCCAGCCGGAGCTGGCGGGTGTGGCCGGTGAGGCGGTTGCGGTCGGGTCGGAACGCCCCCAGGGAGGCGGCCAGGAGCGCCGGGCGCGCCCGGTCGAAGGGGCCGGCCGGCGGATCCCACGGCTCCTCAAGCGCGTCGAGTGCGGGCAGCCCGCCCTGGCGCCAGGCCGCTGCGGCCCGCGCCAGGTCGGTGGGGGTGCGGCCGGTGACGCGCGCCAGGTCCCGGTAGAGGGTGCGGGCCGCGCCGGTCAGCCCCGCGGTGGGGTGGGCGGAGGCCAGGCGGACCGCGTCCTGCCAGAGGGTGAGCCCGGCGAAGGGGTCCTCGCCGGTGGTGAGCAGGGCGAGGGCCCGGGCAGCGGCGTCCGTGGCGAGCTGCTCCAGGGCGAGGGGGTCCGGGGCGGCGGGATCGGCCGGGTAGGCGGGCGGGAGGCCGGCCGCGGCCGGCGGGGCGAGCGGCGCCGGCAGCGGGGGCAGCACGCCACGGGCGAGCGCGGCCCGCGCCGGCACGCCGGGAAGGCCGGGTGCCGGCGCGGGCCGCTCGCGGGCCGCATGGGCGGCGCTGCGGCGGGTCAGCTCGTCGAGGAGCTCCCGCTCGCCCCGGCCGCGCAGGAGCAGCACGACGAACGGGTCCTCATCGAGCAGGCGCGCCGCCCGGTAGCAGAGGGCCGCGGCGTGCTTGCACGGCGGACGGCCCGTGTCCGGGCAGGAGCAGCGGGGCAGGAGCTCGCCCGCGCCGGGCATGACGGTACCCGCCAGCGACTGTGGAACCTCCCGCTCCAGCAGCGCGGCCAGAGCCCCGGGGTCGGCCGCCAGTTCCTCCAGGACCTCGCTCCAGACACTGTCGGGGAAGGGGCTCAGCGCCAGCTCCGTCCGGTACGGGCGGGCCCGGCTGCCCCGGACGTACGCGACGATCCGGCCCGGGGTGACCGTGACCGACTCCACGTGGCCCTCGACCGCATACGCCCGCCCCCGCGCGAGGCGGGCCGGGTCGCGGGAGGTCTCCTCCAAGGCCGACACCCAGGCCCGGCCCCACCAGCTGACCGCCTCCACCCCGGCGGGCACGGCGTCGAAGGTCCGGCGGCGGTCGTCCCGCGCGGTGATCATGCTGGCCTCCGCAGCGCGACGAGGTCGGCCAGCTCGCGGTCGGTCAGCTCGGTCAGCGCCGCCTCGCCCGAACCGAGGACGGCGTCGGCCAGGGCACGCTTCGCCTCCAGCATCTCGGCGATCCGGTCCTCCACCGTGCCCTCCGCGATGATCCGGTGGACCTGGACGGGCTGGGTCTGGCCGATGCGGTAGGCGCGGTCGGTGGCCTGTTCCTCGACGGCCGGGTTCCACCAGCGGTCGAAGTGGATGACATGCCCGGCCCGGGTCAGGTTCAGCCCGGTACCCGCCGCCTTCAACGAGAGCAGGAAGACCGGGACTTCACCGGACTGGAAGCGGTCCACGAGCTCCTCCCGGCGCGCGACCGGGGTGCCGCCGTGCAGCAGCTGGTGCGCGATCCCCCGCGCCGACAGGTGCCGCTCGATGATCCGGGCCATCGTCACGTACTGCGTGAAGACCAGGACCGAGCCGTCCTCCGCCAGGATCGTGTCCAGCAGCTCGTCCAGCAGGGCCAGCTTGCCCGAGCGGTGCGGGATCCGGGGCTGCTCCTCCTTCAGGTACTGCGCCGGGTGGTTGCAGATCTGCTTGAGCGAGGCCAGCAGCTTCATGATCATGCCGCGCCGCTCGATGCCCTCGCTCGCCCCGATCACCGCCATCGCCTCGTCCACCGCCGCCTGGTAGAGCGAGGCCTGCTCGCGGGTGAGGGAGACCGGGTGGTCGGTCTCCGTCTTGGGCGGCAGCTCGGGGGCGATACCGGGGTCGGACTTCTTGCGGCGCAGCAGGAACGGCCGCACCAGCGCCGCCAGCCGGGCAACGGCCGCCTCATTGCCACCGTCCTCCTCCTGCTGGTGCTCCACGGGGCGGGCATGGCGGGCCCGGAAGGTGGTGAGCGGTCCCAGCAGACCCGGCGTGGTCCAGTCGAGCAACGCCCACAACTCGGACAGGTTGTTCTCCACCGGGGTGCCCGTCAGCGCCACCCGGGCGGGCGCCGCCAGGGTGCGCAGCGCCTTCGCCGTCGCCGAATGCGGGTTCTTGACGTGCTGCGCCTCGTCGGCGACGACCAGGCCCCAGCTCTGCTCGGCCAGCCGGGCCGCGCTCGCGCGCATCGTCCCGTACGTGGTGAGCACGAAGCCGCCGGCCAGTCCGTCGAGGCTGCGGCCGGCGCCGTGGAAGCGCCGTACCGGCACCCCCGGGGCGAACTTCTCGATCTCCCGCTGCCAGTTGCCCAGCAGCGAGGCCGGGCACACGACGAGGGTCGGCTCGGGGCGGTCCCGGTGCAGGTGCAGCGCGATCAGGGTGACGGTCTTGCCGAGGCCCATGTCGTCGGCGAGGCAGCCTCCGAGGCCGAGCGAGGTCATCAGGTCCAGCCAAGCCAGGCCGCGGGCCTGGTAGTCCCGCAGGGTCGCCTTCAGTCCGGCGGGCTGCGGCAGCGGGGCCAGTTCCCCGGTCAGCCGCTCCCGCAGCGCGGCCAGCGCCCCGACGGGAACCGCCTCGACCGGCTCGCCGTCGACCTCGGCCGTCCCCGTCAGTACGGTGGCCAGCGCGTCCACCGGGTCCAGCAGTCCGAGCTCGCGCTTGCGCGCCTTGCGCACCAGCTCCGGATCGACCCGCACCCACTGGTCGCGCAGGCGCACCACGGGCCGGTGGGCCTGCGCCAGCGCGTCCATCTCCCCCGGGGTGAGCCGGTCGCCGCCGAGCGCGAGCTCCCAGGAGAAGGCGAAGAGCTGGTCGGCGTCGAAGAAGGCGGTGCCGTCGGTGGCCGATCCGGGCGCGGCGGACCGTACGACCGCGGTCGCGGACAGCGTACGGGCCAGCTCGCGCGGCCAGTGGACCGCGACCCCGGCGGCCGCCAGCCGGCTCGCGCCCACGCCCAGCAGCTCTTCGAGCTCCGGGTCCGAGAGGGCGAGGGCATCGGGGACCGGTTGGTCCAGCAGGCGCAGCAGCGGCGGCCAGACGCGGGCGGCCCGGCGCAGCGCGAGGACGGCATCGATCCGGGCGCGCGGGCCGAACCCGGCGGCGGACGCGCCGGCCCACAGCTGCGCGGCGTCGGTGACGAGGGTGGGGTCGGCGAGGCTGTGCACCTGGACCACGGCGGCCCCCGCCCGGCGGGTGTCGCTCTCCCCGGGCTCCTCCGGCGTATCGAAGATCTCGAAGGAGGACAGGTCGAGCCGCAGGGAGATGCCCACCCCGGCGTCGGCGCCGGCCGCGACCTGCGCGGCCCAGGCCTCCATCGCGCGGACCTGCTGCGGCTCCGCGGCCGCGAACGGCCTCCCGGCGGCCACGGGCGCGGCCGGGGTCCGGGGCAGTATGTCGGCGACGGCGTCGAGGAACGCCCGCACCAGAGCCTCCGGTTCGGGCAACTGAAGCGGGCGCCGTCCGGGCAGTGGGACCGCATGCCCCTCGGGCGGGAGGGCGGCGGCGACCGCCCGGAGGTGGCCGATGTCCTCGGCGTCGAGCGGACCGGCCCGCCAGGCGTCGACCCCGTCGGCGGTGAGACCGGGGAGCATCCGGCCGCGCGCCACGAGACCGAGGGCCTGCACGGCGGCCGTGCCCCAGGCCCGGGCCGCCGGATGCGCGGCGGGGCTGCGCGGGGCGCGGGCGAGCAGCGGCAGGGCGGCCCCGAGGGGCAGGGTCACGGCGGGAACGGTACGGGTGCGGACACCGGTGCCGTGGGGGCGGACCACGGTGAGCGGTGTGGGCGTCCCGGTGTCGGGCAGGGCGTCGCCGTCGGGGGCCCAGAAGGCGATACGGGCCTCGCGGGGGACGGGGGCGGGGAGGAACACGGCGGCATGCCGCAGCAGGGCGGCTGCCGGCGCCTCGGCCTGCGCTGCCATGGTGTCCCCCTCTCCTGGTGCTGTCCGGGTGCCCCACCCGACGGATCTGCTCTGCCGCCGAGTCTAGGCGGCCTCACTGACACCGCTCCCGGCCTGGGCCTTTGCCGGAATCGGAGCCCGCCGTGCGGGGCGTGGCCCGCCGTGCAGCCGCCCGGGTGGTGCAGCGGTGGCAGCATGGGTAGGAGGGCGTAGGACGATGACGGCGAGGCGATGGTCATGCGTTCCGGAAACGAGCCGGTGACGGCACGCAGCCCGCTGCGGCTGCGGTTCTGGCTGAGCCTGTGGGGACTGGTCTGGGCTGCCGCGGGCACGGCCGCCTTCTCGATGGTCGGCCGCCCCGGCTGGGCTGCCGCCTGCGGGGTGGTCGCGGTGCTCGCGGCCATCGACCTGATGGTGGTGGTGCACCACATCCACCAGGGCCCGCACTACCAGCCCGGCCCCGACATCCCGCCGTACGAGCCGCCCAGACACTGAGGGAACGCGCCGTACAGCCGCCGTGGCCGGCCCGTCCCGGACGAGCCGCCCAGCCACCGACGGCCACGGCCCGCCCTGTACAGCCGCCCACCGCCGGGGCATCGAGGGCCTCGGCCGAGGCCTACTCCTCGAAGCGGGCCGCCGCCAGGTAGTCCGGCTGGGGGTCCAGCGCCGCGGCGAGGCGGAAGTGCTTGCGGGCCTGAGCGGGACGGCCCGCGCGTTCATGGGTGCGGGCCAGCGCGAAGTGCGCGAACGCGTTGTCCGGCTCCCGCTCCAGCACGAGCTCGAACTCCAGCGCCGCCGGACGCAGTTGGGCCGACGCGAAGAAGGCCCGGGCGCGCAGCAGCCGGGCCGCGGTGTTCTCCGGGTGGGCGGCTATGACCGAGTCGAGCAGTTTCACTGCACCGCGCGGGTCCCGCGCGGCCAGCAGCTGCTCGGCGGCCCGGTAGTCGATGACGTGCGTCTCCGGGGACGCGCCGGACGGCGAAGGCTGCGGCGCCGGCTGCGGCGTGGTGTCGGACACGGTCTGTTCCTTCCCTCTCCCCGCGCGTTCAACGCCGACCGCCCCGCCCGCATTCCGACGGGCCCGGCCCGGCCGCCGACCGGGACCGGCCGGTCCGCCGGTCAGGCCCCGTTTCCGGCGGCCGCCCGTGCGGCGAGTTCCTCCCAGACGTCGCGCACCTGCGGCTCCAGCGCCGCCAGCGGCCCGTCGTTGTCGATCACCAGCGTGGCCACCGCCAGCCGCTGCTCACGCGTGGCCTGCGCGGCCATCCGGGCCCGCGCCTCCTCCTCGGCCATCCCGCGCAGCCCGGTCAGCCTGGCCAGCTGCGTCTGCGGCGCCGCGTCCACCACGACCACCAGGTCGTACAGCGGCGCCAGGCCGTTCTCCGCGAGCAGCGGTACGTCGTGCACCACGATCGCCTCGGGCCCCGCGACAGCCTCCAGCTCGGCCGACCGGGCGCCGACCAGCGGGTGCACGATCGCGTTGAGGGTCTGGAGCTTCGCCTGGTCGGCGAAGACGATCGATCCGAGCTTGGGCCGGTCCAGCCCGCCCTCGGGGGTCAGGACGGACTCCCCGAAGGCCGCGACGATCGCCGCGAGCCCCGGTGTCCCGGGCTCGACGACCTCCCGCGCGATGCGGTCGGCGTCCACGACGACCGCCCCGTACCCCGCCAGCAGCCGCGATACCTCGCTCTTGCCGGCGCCGATTCCGCCTGTCAGGCCCACCTTCAGCATGCCCAGCAGCCTAGACCCCGCGCCCCCGCCGCCGTACGGCACCCCGCACGGCGTCGCCGGCGCGGCTCCGCGCCCCCATGGTCAGCCCTCGCCCTCGCGCTCCGCGAGGAACCGCTCGAACTCGCGGCCGATCTCGTCCGCCGACGGGATCTCCGCCGGCTCGGCGATCATGTTCCCCCGGGTTTCGGCCCCGGCCGCCGCGTCGTACTGGTGTTCAAGACCTTGGACCAGGGCGACCAGCTCCTCGTCCCCTTCGCGGATCTGCCGGTCGATCTCCGTCTGCGTGCGGTGCGCCTCGGTCCGCAGGGCGTGCGCCACGGCCGGCAGGACCAGCCCGGTCGCCGCCGTGATCGCCTCCAGCACGGTCAGCGCGGCGTCCGGGTACGGGGAGCGGGCCACGTAGTGCGGTACGTGGGCGGCGACGCCCAGCACGTCGTGCCCGGCCTGGCCGAGGCGGAACTCGACCAGCGATTCGGCACTGCCCGGTACCTGCGCCTCGTCGAACGGGCTGCGGTGGCCCGGCATCAGGTCGATGCGGTTGCCGTGCGGGGTGATGCCCACGGGCCGGGTGTGCGGGACTCCCATCGGGATGCCGTGGAAGTTGACCGAGAGCCGCACGCCGAGCCGCTCGACGATCTGCCGGACGGCGGCTGCGAAGCGCTCCCACTCCACGTCCGGCTCGGGGCCGGACAGCAGCAGGAAGGGCGCACCCGTGGCGTCCTGCACGAGGCGGACCTCCAGCCGGGGCTCCTCGAACTCGGTCCAGTGGTCGCGCTGGAAGGTCAGCAGCGGGCGCCGGGCCCGGTAGTCGACCAGCCGGTCGGCGTCGAAACGGGCGACGACCTGGTGCGGCAGCGTGTCGAGCAACCGCTCGACGATCTGCTCACCGGCCTCACCCGCGTCGATGTATCCCTCGAAGTGGTAGAGCATGACCAGCCCGGCCGAGTCCTGGGCCAACGCCAGGTCCGCCACCGCCAGGCCCTTGGCATCCCATTCGTACAAACCTCGTGGATCAAGCACCGCCACCACTCCTCCTCGCCGCCTTCCCTGCCAAGAACGTCCAAGAGGGCTACACCATTCCCCAGTTGGCCCTTTCACAGGAACGCAACAGGCCACCGGCCGCCCATGCCCGGACAAACCGGGCGCCGGGACGGGCCGCGCGCCGGACCGGCCGCGCGCCGGACCGGCGACCGCAGCCCGGCCCGCCTTGCACAGCGGCGCGCCCCGCCCGCCCCGAACAGCAGTAAGGCCCGCCCCCCAGAGGGGACGGGCCTTACCTTTCAGCTCAGCTCACACCGCAGCGCGGTGCGTGCGTCGTGCTGCGATCAGCTCTGGCCGCCGGCCAGCTTCTCGCGCAGCGCCGCCAGGGCCTCGTCGGAGGCCAGGGCGCCCGAGGTCTCGTCCGACTCCGAGGAGTAGGAGCCACCCGAGATGCTCGCACCGGCGTTGCCACCGGCGGCCGGGGCGGCAGCGCCCTCGGCGGCAGCGGCCTCGTCGGCCTCGCGGCTCTTGATGACCTGAGCCTGGTGCTGCTCGAAGCGGACCTGCGCCTCGGCGTACTGGCGCTCCCAGGTCTCGCGCTGGGTCTCGTAGCCCTCAAGCCAGTCGTTGGTCTCGGGGTCGAAGCCCTCGGGGTAGATGTAGTTGCCCTGGTCGTCGTAGGACGCGGCCATGCCGTACAGGGTCGGGTCGAACTCGACCGACGCCGGGTCGGCACCGAAGGACTCGTTGGCCTGCTTCAGCGACAGCGAGATCCGGCGACGCTCAAGGTCGATGTCGATGACCTTGACGAAGATCTCGTCGTTGACCTGGACGACCTGCTCCGGGATCTCCACGTGGCGCTCGGCCAGCTCGGAGATGTGGACCAGGCCCTCGATGCCCTCGTCCACGCGGACGAACGCACCGAACGGAACCAGCTTGGTGACCTTACCCGGGACGACCTGACCGATCTGGTGGGTCCGGGCGAACTGCTGCCACGGGTCCTCCTGCGTCGCCTTCAGCGACAGGGAGACGCGCTCGCGGTCCATGTCCACGTCGAGAACCTCGACGGTGACCTCCTGGCCGACCTCGACGACCTCGGACGGGTGGTCGATGTGCTTCCAGGACAGCTCGGAGACGTGCACGAGACCGTCGACGCCACCCAGGTCCACGAAGGCACCGAAGTTGACGATCGAGGAGACGACGCCGGAGCGGACCTGACCCTTCTGCAGGGTGGTGAGGAACGTCTGGCGGACCTCGGACTGGGTCTGCTCCAGCCAGGCGCGGCGGGACAGGACCACGTTGTTGCGGTTCTTGTCCAGCTCGATGATCTTCGCCTCAAGCTCCTTGCCCACGTAGGGCTGGAGGTCGCGGACGCGACGCATCTCGACGAGGGAGGCCGGCAGGAAGCCACGGAGGCCGATGTCGAGGATGAGACCACCCTTGACGACCTCGATGACGGTACCGGTGACGATGCCGTCCTCTTCCTTGATCTTCTCGATCGTGCCCCAGGCACGCTCGTACTGAGCGCGCTTCTTGGACAGGATCAGACGGCCTTCCTTGTCCTCCTTCTGGAGAACCAGGGCCTCGATCTCGTCGCCGACCTTGACGACCTCGTTCGGGTCGACGTCGTGCTTGATCGAGAGCTCGCGGCTCGGGATCACGCCTTCGGTCTTGTAACCGATGTCGAGCAGGACCTCGTCCCGGTCGACCTTCACGATGACGCCGTCGACGATGTCGCCGTCGTTGAAGTACTTGATCGTCTCGTCGATCGCGGCGAGGAAGGCTTCCTCGTTACCGATGTCGTTGACCGCTACCTGCGGAGTGGTAGAGGTGGTCTCGGTGCTGCTCGTCATGTGGGAAAGGGCTCCGGTTACGGACAGAAAGTCGTAGGTACTGCTACGCCGGGAGCCCTTATCGGCATCTGCCGAAGAAGCCGGACAGCCAAGGAAGCCCCAGATTCCGCCGAAGGCGGCAAGGGCCTCGAAAACCGAGGGGTCATCAACAGATGCAAGCGCAGCCTGCTAGGTCTGAGGAGCACAGGCTCGCAGCGCAACTTGTAGCATACGGGGGCAGCCGGACACGGTCAA
The DNA here is from genome assembly GCF_040647115.1 of Streptomyces sp. NPDC044571. Lineage (NCBI taxonomy): Bacteria > Bacillati > Actinomycetota > Actinomycetes > Kitasatosporales > Streptomycetaceae > Streptomyces > Streptomyces sp. NPDC044571. The sequence continues at coordinate 37,182 of NZ_JBEZBN010000038.1, read as the reverse complement.
TGCGCGAAGGCGCACACCCCGGGCGGATCACCGCATAACCGGCACAATTCGTGGGCGGGAGCACGCCGGTGGCCTTCTGCCTCCGGCCGGAAAGTTCCGCGGAGACACGGCCGCGCACACCACTCACGACGCATCCGAAGACACGTCCGAAGACATCCGCAGACTACGACGACGGGCCCCATGAACCAAGAGGACTACGCCCCCGAAGACGCGTACCAGGCCGCCGCCGGCGCCGAGGACGACGCCGAGGCCACGCGCCGTGACGCCGACGAAGCGGAGAGCAGCCGGGCGAGCCGCAGCTGGTGGGACCGCAACGCCGACGACTACCAGAGCGAGCACGGGGCCTTCCTCGGCGACGACCGCTTCGTATGGGGCCCCGAGGGCCTCGACGAGGCGGAGGCCGCCCTGCTCGGCCCGGCGGCCTCCCTCAAGGGCAAGACCGTCCTGGAGATCGGCGCCGGCGCCGCCCAGTGCTCGCGCTGGCTGGCCGCCCAGGGCGCCCGCCCGGTGGCCCTGGACCTCTCCCACCGCCAGCTCCAGCACGCCCTGCGCATCGGCGAGGACGTCCCGCTGGTGGAGGCCGACGCCGGACGGCTGCCCTTCCGCGACGGCTCCTTCGACCTGGCCTGCTCCGCCTACGGCGCCGTCCCCTTCGTCGCCGACCCCATCAACGTGATGCGCGAGGTGCACCGCGTCCTGCGCCCCGGCGGCCGCTGGGTCTTCTCCGTCACCCACCCCGTGCGCTGGGCCTTCCCCGACGAGCCCGGCCCCGAGGGGCTGTCCGTGTCCGCCTCCTATTTCGACCGCACCCCGTACGTGGAGCAGGACGAGCAGGGGCGCGCGGTGTACGTCGAGCACCACCGCACCCTCGGCGACCGGGTCCGCGACGTGGTGGCGGGCGGCTTCCGCCTGCTCGACCTGGTCGAGCCGGAATGGCCCGAATGGAACAGCCAGGAGTGGGGCGGCTGGTCCCCGCTGCGCGGCAACCTGATCCCCGGCACCGCGATCTTCGTCTGCGAACGACCCGAGGACTGACCCCTTGATCCGTACGGCTGCCCTCGACTCCCTCCCCGTACGCGAGGCCGTGCCCGCGCTCGTCTCGGCGCTGGACGGGCACGGCGCCGCTGTGCTCTGTGCCCCGCCCGGCACCGGCAAGACCACGCTGGTGCCGCTGGTGCTGGCCGGGCTGGCCGGGCCGGCCGGCGGCGGGCCGCGGCGCCGGGTCGTGGTGGCCGAGCCCCGCCGGATCGCGGCCCGGGCCGCGGCGCGCCGGATGGCCTGGCTGCTGGGCGAGCCGGTCGGCGGGTCCGTGGGCTTCACCGTGCGCGGGGAGCGGGTGGCCGGCCCCGGGACGGTGGTGGAAGTGGTCACCACCGGCGTGCTGCTCCAGCGCCTCCAGCGGGACCAGGAGCTGGCCGGCGTCGACGTGGTCGTCCTGGACGAGTGCCACGAGCGGCACCTCGACGCCGACACCGTCGCCGCCTTCCTCCTGGACGTACGCGAGACCCTGCGCCCGGAGCTGCGCCTGGTGGCCGCTTCGGCGACGACGGACGCGGCCGGGTGGGCGCGGCTGCTGGGCGGCGCACCGGTGGTGGAGGCCGCGGGGGTCTCGTATCCCGTGGAGACGGTCTGGGCGCCTCCGGCCCGGCCGGTGCGGCCCCCGCACGGGATGCGGGTGGACCCGGCGCAGCTGGCGCACGTGGCCTCGGTGGTGCGGCGGGCACTGGCGGAACGTTCCGGCGACGTCCTGTGCTTCCTGCCCGGCGTCGGGGAGATCTCCCGGGTCGCCGGGCAGCTGGGGCCGGTCGAGGCGGAGGTGCTCCAGGTCCACGGCCGGGCCCCGGCGTCCGTGCAGGAGGCCGTGCTGACGGCGGCCGCGCACCGCCGGGTGATCCTGGCGACGGCGGTCGCGGAGTCCAGCCTGACCGTGCCCGGCGTACGGGTGGTCGTGGACTGCGGGCTGGCCCGGGAACCCCGGGTCGACCACGCGCGGGGCCTGGGCTCCCTCGCGACCGTACGGGCGTCCCGCGCGACGGCCCGGCAGCGGGCCGGACGGGCCGGACGCGAGGCGCCGGGGACGGTGTACCGCTGCTGGTCCGACGCCGAGGACTCCCGGCTGACTCCCTACCCGCCGCCGGAGATCCGGACCGCGGACCTGGCGGCGTTCGCGCTCCAGACCGCCTGCTGGGGCGACCCCGACGCGTCCGGGCTGGCCCTGCTGGACCCGCCGCCCGCCGGGGCGATGGCCGCAGCGCGGGAGGTCCTGGCGGCGGTCGGCGCCGTGGACGGCGAGGGCCGCGCCACCCCGCGGGGCGTCGCCATGTCCCGGCTCGGGCTGCATCCGCGGCTGGCCAGGGCCCTGCTCGACGGAACCCCGGCCCTCGGCGCCCGGCGGGCGGCCGAGGTGGTGGCCCTGCTGAGCGAGGAGCCGCCGCGGGAGTACGGCGACGACCTGGCCGCGGCCTGGCGTTCGGCCCGCCGGGGCGCCGACGGCTACGCCGCGCGCTGGCGCGCGGAGGCCTCCCGCCTGGCGCGTGCCGCGGGGGCGGATTCCGCTGCGCGGAGCCTGCCCGCCACCCGGCCCGGTCCCGACGCCGGGGGCCGCCCGGACCCGGCCGGCGCGGACGCCGCCCCGGGAGCGTCCGGGTCTCCGCCCCGGGAGCGGGGTCTTCGGGCGGAGCCCCGCTTTTCCGGAAAGGGCGGGGCGGGGGACGACTCCCTCCCCGACGACGGCGCCGTCGGACTCGTCGCGGCCCTGGCGTTTCCCGAGCGGGTGGCGAGAGCCAAGGGCGAGGGGGCCTTCCTCATGGCCTCCGGGACTGCGGCCCAGCTCTCCGAAGGCTCGCGGCTGCGCCACGCTCCCTGGCTGGCCGTCGCCGCCGCCGACCGCACCCCGCATTCCGCCTCCGCGCGGGTGCGGCTGGGCGCCGTCATCGACGAGGACACCGCCCGCGGCGCAGCCGGCCACCTCCTCGCCGCCGGAGAAGAGGTGTGCTGGGAGGACGGGGACGTCCTCGCCCGCACGGTGGAACGGCTCGGGGCGATAGAACTCGCCGTACGCCCCCTGCGCGGCCCCGACCCCGCACTGGTCCGGGCCGCCCTGCTCGACGGCCTGCGCACCGAGGGGCTCGGCCTGCTGCGCTGGTCCGCGGACGCGGAAGGCCTCCGGGCCCGGCTCGGCTTCCTGCACCGCACGCTCGGCGGCGCCTGGCCCGACGTACAGGACGACGACGTTCTGCTGGACCGCGCCGACGACTGGCTGGAGCCCGAGCTCTCCCGGGCCCGGCGCCGGGCCGACCTCGGGCGGATCGACGCCGGGCAGGCGCTGCAGCGGCTGCTGCCCTGGGCCACCGGCGAGGCGGCCCGCCTCGACGAGCTGGCCCCGGAGCGGATCGAGGTGCCCAGCGGTTCCCGGATCCGGGTCGACTACTCCGCCGAGCACGGGCAGCCCGTCCTCGCCGTGAAACTGCAGGAGCTGTTCGGGCTCGCCGCGACCCCCCGGGTCGCGGGCGTTCCCGTACTCGTCCACCTGCTGTCACCGGCCGGGCGGCCCGCCGCCGTGACCGCCGACCTCGCCTCCTTCTGGCGGGACGGCTACCGCGCCGTCCGCGCCGAGCTGCGCGGGCGCTATCCCAAGCACCCCTGGCCGCAGGACCCGGCCACCGCGGAGCCCACCCGCCACACCAACGCCCGCCTCAGGCGGTGAGCTCCTCGTCGGCGCGGCGGCCGCGCGCCTCCAGCCACAGCGCGAGCCCGAACAGTGCGAGCCCGCCCGCCGCCAGCCCGAGCGGGGCGTACGTGTGCAGCGCGAGGACCTTCACCCGGTTCGAGGCGACGAGCTCGCGCGTGTACTTCGCGTAGTCGTCCCTCATCTTCACGTGCCCCGCGAAGACGGTGAGCCTGCCGTCGGGGGCCCCGGCCGCGATGCCGCCGCGCATCTCCTGCTCGATGACCTGCTCGGCGTTGACGGGGGCCCCGGTCACCGGGTCGACCCAGAACATCGCCTTCGTCTTGTACCAGAGGCTGGTGCCGGTGCTCTGCTCGAAGGTCGCCGGGTCGATGCCCTCGATCGGCATCTTCTTCGGCAGGGAGACCTTGGTCCAGGGCACGGTCTGCTCGTAGTAGTACACGTCCAGCCCGTGGAAGGTGCGCGGGCCGACGTAGTGGATGGGCGAGGAGGTGCGGGTCTGCGCGTCGAAGTAGAGGTAGTCGCGCGGCTCGGTGAAGAAAGGCCACTTGAACTCGATGCCCTCGCGCCTGACCGGGTCCCCGTCGACCGCCTCGCCGGTGGCGTGCACGGGTTCCTGGGTGTGGGCGTCGAAGATGTAGCGCTCGGGGATCTGGGAGACCATCTTGCCGTCCGGGCCCATGATGTGGGTGAGGGTGTCCCACACGACGACGTCCTTGCCGGCGCTCGCCTCGATCTCCTCGGAGGCCTCGACGTCGCCCTTCAGGGTCTGGACGATCGTGACCTTGTCGACCTTCTTGGGCTCCATGCCGGCGGTGTAGTCGAGGAGGGTGGCGTCCTTCGCCTCCAGGACCACCTCCTGGTACTGGTTCGGCGGGATCTTGGCGAGCCGGGGGTACGCGTACCAGCGCAGCAGTGGGGCGAGGGCTGCGCAGAAGACCGCCAGGGCCAGCAGGACGAGGCTCACTCTGCGTCGCACGGCCGGGCCTCCCTACTCCTGTCCGGGCGCGGTGGGCGCGGTGGTGAGCAGCGGCCTGGGCGAGGTCTTGCCTTCCGGCACTCCGAACGCCGTGACGGCGAACACGAGGGCCAGCGCGGCGGCAAGCCCGACGGCGGCGGCGGCGAGTGCGCGCATGGCAGGGCCCTCCGGGATCTGATGGGGTGTCAGGGAGGAGGCACCGTAGCAATGCGCGAGCGAGATGAGAACCGTTCGACTACGGGCTTTGCGTACGGCTCGGCGACGGTGGCGGCGACGGTGGCGGCGGCTGCCTCTGCGTCTGCGTCGGGCCGGGGGACGCGGGCGGGCTCGGCCGGGTGCTCGGGGCCGGACTGGGGGTCGGCCGGGGGGACGGCGTAGGCGTCGGCCCGGCCGTACCGCTCGGTGAGGGTGAGGGCGGAGCCGTGGGCGTCGGGCTCGGCGTCGGCGTCGGCGTCGGCGAGGGCGTGGTCCTGCATCGGCCCGACCGCCCGGTCGTAGACCGCGTCGCCGTCGTACGCCCCGCCGTCGGTGTCCTTGACGGTCGCGAAGCCGCGGCCGTCGAGTACGGGCCCGCGGATCGGCCGGAGCGTGGTGCCCGCGGCGTCGACCCGGCCGCCGGCCGCCTGATCGGACTCCACCTTGCCGATCGCCGCGAGGAGTTGCCGGCGCAGCCCGCAGTGCGGGTCGGACGCCCCCACGCGCTGCTCCGCCTGCCGGTACGCCGCCAGCACGGTCGCCGGTATGCCCTGGGCTCCCGCTTCGGCGCCGCCTATGGCGACGGGCTCGTTGCGCGGCCCGGGGTCGGGCGCAGCGGTGGCCGGCGGCTCGGGGCCGGTTGCGGGCGGGAGTTCGGCGGACCAGGCGGTGTCCCCGCCCGCGCCCGGTGGCGGCGGGGGCGGCGGCGCGGCCTGTGCGAGGCCTTCCACGTCGGCTGCCGAGGGCCTTACTCCGGGGGGACCTTGGGAACCGGCCACCGCCGCAGCCAGGAGTCCGCAGACGAGGGCGCCGGCCTGGCCCCTGCGCGGCCTGCGTCCGAATCGAGCCGTCCGAGCCGACATGAGCCGGACCCCTTCCCCTCGAAGTCCGCGTGACCCTACGTCAACTCCCTTCACGCCACCACGGATCGTCGCCCGGGTTTCACGAGGTCCTCACGCCGTGCGCAGCTCACGCATACTGGCTGCTCCGCGCCAGACTCCAGGAGAGGTGCCATGCCGTTCACGCTCAGCCATGCGGCTGCCGTCCTGCCGGCCGTCCGCCGGACAGGCCGCGCACGGGGGCCGCTGGTCGCCTCGGCGCTCGTCCTCGGCTCGTTCGCGCCCGACACGTTCTACTTCGCGGACGCCGTGGTCGAGGGCGTCATGCCGTACGGCGATTTCACGCACTCGCTGCCCGGCGTGTTCACCGCGGACGCCGTGCTCACCGCCGCCCTCACGGCGTGCTGGCTGCTGCTGCGCGAGCCGCTGACCGCGCTGCTGCCCCGCCCCTGGCGGGGGCGTGTGCACGCCGCCGTGCGGGGCGAGCGGTGGCGGCAGGAACGCCGGCCGGCCCCGCTGGCCCTCTGGTTCTACCTCTCGGCGGTCCTCGGCTCGCTCACGCACGTCCTGTGGGACAGCTTCACGCACATGGACCGGTGGGGTACGAACGCGCTGCCCTGGCTCGGTGAGCCGATCGCCTTCGGCTTTCCGCCCTACACCTTCCTCCAGTACGGATCTTCGGCGGTGGCGGCCGGCGTCCTGCTCTGGTTCACGGTGACCGCCCTGCGCCGCCTGCCCGCCTCCCCGCTCCCGGCGTCCGTGCCGGTGCTGGGCCGCGGGGAGATGCTGTGCGGGGCCGCCCTGGTCGTGGTGTGCGGGGCGGCCGGCGTGACGATGCGCGTCCTGCGCTTCTTCACCTTCTTCGACCGGATCCGCACGCCGCTCGACATCATCCCGACCGTCTGCTTCGGCGCGGGCGGCGGACTCGCCGTGGGCCTGCTGCTGTACGGGGTCCTCGTACGCCTCCGGCACCGCCCGCTCCAGGACCGCGACCGGGACGACGACGGGGACCGGTCCCGCGACGAGACGCGAACGCCCGTCCCCACCGCATAGCGGGGACGGGCGCCGCCCGGGCCGTGCCCGGGATCAGTGCGCGGCGGACTCCCAGTCGGGGCCCACACCCACGGAGACGTCCAGCGGGGCGCGCAGCTCGACGGCCGCGCCCATCTCGCGGCGCACGAGCTCCTCCACCTGCTTGCGCTCGCCGGGGGCGATCTCCAGCACGATTTCGTCGTGGACCTGGAGCAGCATCCGCGACTTCAGGCCGGCCCCGGTGATCGCCCGGTCCACGCGCAGCATCGCCACCTTCACGATGTCGGCGGCGGTGCCCTGGATCGGGGCGTTCAGCGCCATCCGCTCGGCGGCCTCGCGGCGCTGGCGGTTGTCGCTGCCCAGGTCCGGCAGGTACCGGCGGCGGCCGAAGATCGTCGCCGTGTAGCCGGTGGCGCGGGCCTCCTCCACCACCCGCCCCAGGTAGTCCCGGACCCCGCCGAACCGCTCGAAGAAGGTCTCCATCAGCCCGCGCGCCTCGGCGGGCTCGATGCCGAGCTGCTGGGAGAGGCCGAAGGCGGAGAGCCCGTACGCAAGTCCGTACGACATCGCCTTGATCTTGCGGCGCATCTCGGGGTCGACCCGGTCGCGCTCCACCGCGAACACCTGGGAGGCAACCGTGGTGTGGAGGTCCTCACCGGACAGGAACGCCTCGATCAGGCCCGCGTCCTCGGAGAGGTGGGCCATCACCCGCAGCTCGATCTGGCTGTAGTCGGCGGTCATCAGGGACTCGAAGCCCTCGCCGACGACGAAACCGCGGCGGATGGCACGGCCCTCGTCGGTGCGCACCGGCACGTTCTGCAGGTTGGGGTCGGTGGAGGACAGCCGGCCGGTCGCGGCGACGGTCTGGCTGAAGCTGGTGTGCACCCGGCCGTCGGCGGCGATCGTCTTGACCAGGCCCTCGACGGTGACCCGCAGCTTGGCCTGCTCCCGGTGCCGCAGCATGATCACGGGCAGTTCGTGGTCGGTCTGGGTGGCCAGCCAGGCCAGCGCGTCCGCGTCCGTGGTGTAGCCGGTCTTGGTCTTCTTCGTCTTCGGCAGGTCCAGCTCGCCGAAGAACACCTCCTGGAGCTGCTTGGGCGACCCGAGGTTGAACTCGTGGCCGACCGCCGCGTGCGCCTCCTTCACCGCCTGCTGCACCGCGCCCGCGAACTGCTGCTCCATCGCCTCCAGGTGATCGCGGTCGGCGGCGATGCCGGCCCGCTCCATCCGGGCGAGCAGCTCGGAGGTCGGCAGCTCCATGTCGTGGAGCAGCTCGACGGCGCCCACCTCGGCGAGCTTGCCGGTGAAGGCCTCGCCGAGGTCGAGGACGGCACGGGCCTGCGCCATCAGCGCCTCCGCCTCGGCCGTCTCGTCGGCGCCGAAGGCGAGCTGCCCGTCGGCCGCAGGCGGCGCCAGCTCCCGGTGCAGGTACTCGTTGGACAGCGCGTCCAGGGCGAAGGAGCGCCGGCCCGGCTTGACCAGGTAGGCGGCGAGCGCGGTGTCCATGGTGACCCCGGCCAGGGTCCAGCCGTGCTCGGGGAAGACCCGCATCAGGCCCTTGGCGTGGTGCACCACCTTGGGCCTGGCCGGGTCGGCGGCCCACGCGGCGAACGCCCGCTCGTCGGCCTCGTCCAGCGCCGACGGCTCGAACCAGGCGGCGGCCCCGTCGGCAGCGGCCAGGCCGATCTCGCTGATGCTGCCCTGGCCCAGCGCCCAGCTGTCGACCGTGGAAATGCCGAGCGGGCCCTGCCCGTGGCGCTCCAGCCACGGGGCCACCTCGCCCGTGCCGAGCACGCTCCCGTCCAGCTCCACACCCGGCGCCGGAGCCGGGGCCTGCTCCTCGCCCGCACCCGGGTCCACACCGAGGAGCCGCTCGCGCAGAGAGGCGTTGCGGATCTCCAGGACGTCCAGCACACCCGTCACCGCGGACCGGTCGTACGGCAGGCGGGCCAGGTCGCCCGGCGCCTTGGGCAGCTCGACGTCCCGCACCATCTCGGTCAGGACCCGGTTCAGCTTCACGGCCTCCAGGTGGTCGCGCAGGTTCTGCCCGACCTTGCCCTTGACCTCCTCCACCCGCTCCACCAGCTGCGCGAACGACCCGAACTGGGTGATCCACTTGGCGGCGGTCTTCTCACCGACACCGGGGATGCCCGGCAGGTTGTCGGACGGGTCCCCGCGCAGCGCCGCGAAGTCCGGGTACTGCTGCGGGGTCAGCCCGTACTTCTCCTCGACCTTCTCCGGGGTGAAACGGGTCAGCTCGGAGACCCCCTTGGTGGGGTACAGCACGGTGGTGTGCTCGGAGACCAGCTGGAACGAGTCCCGGTCACCGGTGACGATCAGCACCTCGAAGCCCAGGGCCTCGGCCTGCGTGGCCAGCGTCGCGATCACGTCGTCGGCCTCGTAGCCGTCGATCGCGAACCGCGGCACGTTCATCGCGTCGAGCAGCTCACCGATCAGCTCGACCTGCCCCTTGAACTCGTCGGGAGTCTTCGAGCGGTTCGCCTTGTACTCGGGGAACTCCGTCGAACGCCACGTCTTGCGCGAGACGTCGAACGCCACCGCGAAATGCGTGGGCACCTCGTCGCGCAGCGTGTTCGCCAGCATCGACGCGAAACCGTAGATGGCGTTGGTCGGCTGCCCCGTCGCGGTCGTGAAGTTCTCCGCGGGCAGCGCGAAGAACGCCCGGTACGCCAGGGAGTGCCCGTCCATGAGCATCAGGCGGGGGCGGTCCGCTGCGGTCGTCTGGTCGGTCTTCTTCGATGCGTTCTCTGCCACGCCCCCGATCCTAGGCGGCCCCACCGACAATTCCCCCCGTCGGCGATGTCGGCGGTCCGTGGCAGGATCGGAGCCGCACCACCGCCCGCGCGGCTCCCTCCGCCGCGCTGCTCGACTGCTCAAAGGGGAGCGACATGGCCACCAAGCCGCCCGCAGGTGATCCCGTACAGGACGCGCCGCAGGTCGCGCCCCCTCAGCACGCCGCGGCCGGCCTGCCCGCCATCGGGCACACCCTGAAGATCGCCCAGCAGCAGATGGGCCTCGCCCGCACCGCCCGCACCCTCCTCAAGGTCAACCAGAAGGACGGCTTCGACTGCCCCGGCTGCGCCTGGCCCGAAGGTGACAAGCGGCACACCGCCGAATTCTGCGAGAACGGCGCCAAGGCCGTCGCCGAGGAAGCCACCCTGCGCCGGGTCACCCCCGCCTTCTTCGCCGCCCACCCCGTGGCCGACCTCGCCGAACGCTCCGGCTACTGGCTGGGCCAGCAGGGCCGCATCACCGAGCCCGTGCTCCTGCAGGAAGGCGCCGACCGGTACGAGGCGGTCACCTGGCAGCGCGCCTTCGAGATCATCGCCGAGGAGCTGAACGCCCTCGACTCCCCCGACCAGGCCCTCTTCTACACCTCGGGCCGCACCAGCAACGAGGCCGCGTTCCTCTTCCAGCTCTTCGCCCGCGAGTTCGGCACCAACAACCTGCCCGACTGCTCCAACATGTGCCACGAGTCCTCCGGCTCCGCGCTGAACGAGACCATCGGCATCGGCAAGGGCAGCGTCTCCCTCGAAGACCTCCACCAGGCCGACCTGATCATCGTCGCCGGGCAGAACCCGGGCACCAACCACCCCCGCATGCTGTCCGCCCTGGAGAAGGCCAAGTCCGCCGGAGCGCAGATCATCTCGGTCAATCCGCTGCCCGAGGCCGGCCTGGAGCGGTTCAAGAACCCGCAGACCCCCCTCGGCATGCTCAAGGGCACCGCCCTGACCGACCTCTTCCTCCAGATCCGCATCGGCGGCGACCAGGCCCTCTTCCGCCTCCTCAACAAACTCGTGATCGAGACGGACGGCGCCGTCGACGAGGACTTCATCCGCGAGCACACCCACGGCTACGAGGAGTTCACCGCCGCCGCCCGGCAGGCCGACTGGGACGACACCCTGAAGGCGACCGGCCTGACCCGCCCCGAGATCGAACGCGCCCTCGCCATGATCCTGGCCTCGCAGCGCACCATCGTCTGCTGGGCCATGGGCCTCACCCAGCACAAGCACGCCGTCGCCACCATCCGCGAGGTCGTCAACCTCCTGCTGCTGCGCGGCAACATCGGCCGCCCCGGCGCCGGCGTCTGCCCCGTCCGCGGCCACTCCAACGTCCAGGGCGACCGCACCATGGGGATCTTCGAGCGCCCCGCGCCCGCCTTCCTCGACGCCCTCGACAAGGAATTCGGCATCACCTCGCCCCGCCACCACGGATACGACGTCGTCCGCTCCATCCGGGCCCTGCGCGACGGCGAGGCCAAGGTCCTCTTCGCCATGGGCGGCAACTTCGTCGGCGCCACCCCCGACACCGAGGTCACCGAGGCCGCGATCCGCAAGGCCTCCCTCACCGTCCACGTCTCCACCAAACTCAACCGCTCCCACGCGGTCACCGGACGGCGCGCCCTGATCCTGCCCACCCTCGGCCGCACCGACAAGGACGTCCAGGCCGGCGGCCGGCAGTTCGTGACCGTCGAGGACTCCATGGGCATGGTCCACTCCTCCCGCGGCAACCTCACCCCCGCCTCCCCGCACCTGCTCTCCGAGCCCGCGATCGTCGCCCGCATGGCCCGCGCCGTCCTCGGCACGGCCTCCGCCACCCCGTGGGAGGAGTTCGAGAAGGACTACGCCGCCATCCGCGACCGCATCTCCCGCGTGGTCCCCGGCTTCGAGGACTTCAACGCCCGCGCGGCCCGCCCCGACGGCTTCCGCCTCCCGCACGCCCCCCGCGACGAGCGCCGCTTCCCCACGAAGACCGGCAAGGCGAACTTCACCGCCGCACCCGTGGAGTACCCCGAGCTCCCGGCCGGCCGGCTGCTGCTCCAGACCCTGCGCAGCCACGACCAGTACAACACCACCATCTACGGCCTCGACGACCGCTACCGCGGGATCACCGGCGGCCGCCGCGTCGTCATGGTCCACCCCGAGGACGCCGCCGAGCTCGGACTCGCCGACGGCTCCTACACGGACCTCGTCAGCGAGTGGAAGGACGGCGTCGAGCGGCGCGCCCCCGGCTTCCGCGTCGTCCACTACCCGACCGCCCGCGGCTGCGCCGCCGCCTACTACCCCGAGACCAATGTGCTCGTCCCGCTGGACTCCACCGCGGACACCAGCAACACCCCCGCCAGCAAGTCCGTCGTCGTGCGCTTCGAACCGGCCTGATAGAACGGCCTCACGACAAGATGGTTAACGATCGTTGACGAAGGAGCCCGGCCATGGGCGAGCAGCACGCTGTGAAGTTCCCGCAGGAAGTCCTCGACGAGTACGCGGCCCTGGGCATCGACCTGCCCGCCCTCTTCTCCGCGGGCGACCTCGGCGAGCGGATGGACATCCGCATCCTGGAGGCCTCCGCGGAGCGGGTCGTCGCCACCATGCCGGTCAAGGGCAACACCCAGCCGTACGGACTGCTGCACGGCGGCGCCTCCGCGGTCCTGGCCGAAACCCTCGGCTCGGTCGGCGCGATGATGCACGGCGGCATCAACAAGATCGCCGTCGGCGTGGACCTGAACTGCACCCACCACCGCGGCGTCCGCTCCGGCACCGTCACGGGCGTCGCCACCCCCGTCCACCGCGGCCGCTCCACCGCCACCTACGAGGTCGTCATCAGCGACGAGCAGGACCGCCGCGTGTGCACCGCCCGCCTGACCTGCCTGCTGCGCGACGCGAGCCCGGCCACCGAAGCCTGACCCGCACCGCCCCCGCAGGCCCGTACCACGCCCCCACAGGGACGGATACGGGCCTGCGGCCTTCCCTCCCGCCGCCGGCCCCGCCCCCGCCCCGCACGCCCCGCACCCGCCCGGAATCCGCCAGTCCGCACCCATTGCGCCGACGCCTGTTGTGTCACCGAAGGTGACGGCCTACCTTCCCTACATGGGGATCCAGCCACGCACAGCGGCCCGGTACGGCGCCGCCGCCCTCCTGGCGGCCCTCACCCTGTCCGGTTGCTCCACTCCCGCCCCACCTGCACCGCAGCACCCGACAACGCCCGCAGCGGGCCCTTCCTCACCGGCGCAGATCTGCACAAGCCTGGTGTCCTACTGGGCCAAGGAGACCCTCAAGGGCAGCACCTGGGCCGGTCTGGACTGGGAGCAGAAGGGCCTGTCCAACGCGCAGTACGCAATTCACGAGGACGCGGTCGCAGCCGGCCGGGCCGAAGAGCGAACTGCCGGACGTGACAGGGCACTTGAGCTGATCGACCGGTTCGTGGCGCAGCGCTGCGCCGAGCAGGGCGGGGCCACCTGGAGCTCGGAGAACTGGCGCCCGCCGAGCCCGAGCGGCTGACCGGAATCCCGTGCGCGCTGTCCGGCTTCCGGTCACCCGCCCGCGTACGGCACAACCCCAGGTCGGACGCCCTTTCGCCCTGCCGCCCGTGATCCGTTCACGCCAAGTGGATCAAGGCCCGTCATTACCGTCAGTAATGCTCACGCCCTACAGAATCCCCTTTTTCCCTGCCCGAATGCCACCGCCCGGATTCTTTCGGACACAGTCAGCGACATTCGGCCGCCATGGATCAATGACAGGACCATGAGGCCCTCAAGCCCCTTAAAGGAGCGGGTAATTCTCACGATGCGGACGATCTCCGAAGTCGCCAAACGCCCGATCTGTCCACACTCCCACCACGCATTCTTGGCCTTGGCATAACAAGACAGTCACATCCTCCTTTCCCCGCTCCCCGCACTCGCCCCCTCGGCCTAGAGTCACGGCCAGTCACCGCGCCGCAGGGCGCGACCAGCACGGCCGTGGACATCCCAGTGCGGCCCGGCGACCCAACGGCACCTCAGATGAGGAGGCCGCGCCAGGGAAAGGAAGAATCGTGCGACACCGTTCTCTGCTCGTCCTCACCACCGTGATCACCACGGGAGCACTGACCCTCACCGCATGCGGATCGCGCGACGAGGCGAAGACCGGAGACAAGGCCGACGGCTCCAAGACCGTCGTCGTCATCGGCGTGGACGCCCCCCTCACCGGATCGCTCTCCGCGCTCGGCCAGGGAATCAAGAACTCCGTCGACCTCGCGGCCAAGACGGCCAACAAGAACAACGAGGTCCCGGGCATCGAATTCAAGGTCGAAGCCCTCGACGACCAGGCCGTCCCCGCCTCCGGCCAGGCCAACGCCACCAAGCTCGTCGGCAACAAGGACGTCATCGGCGTCGTCGGCCCGCTCAACTCCGGCGTCTCCCAGTCCATGCAGGGCGTCTTCGCCGCCGCCAACCTGGCCCAGGTCTCCCCCGCCAACACCAACCCCTCACTCAGCCAGGGTGACAACTGGGGCAAGGGCGAGCCCAAGCGCCCCTTCAAGACCTACTTCCGCACCGCCGCCACCGACGTCGTCCAGGGCAAGTTCGCCGCCCAGTACCTCTTCAAGGACGCCGGCAAGAAAAAGGTCTTCGTCGTCGACGACAAGCAGACCTACGGCGCCGGCCTCGCCGCGATCTTCTCCGACGAGTTCAAGAAGCTCGGCGGCGAGGTCGTCGGCACCGACCACGTCACCGTGAAGGAGACCGACTTCTCCTCCACCGCCGACAAGGTCAAGTCCTCCGGCGCCGACTCCGTCTACTTCGGCGGCCAGTACCCCGAGGGCGGCCTCCTCGCCGACCAGGTCAAGAAGACCGGCGCCAACATCCCGCTCATGGGCGGCGACGGCATCCAGGACCCCGCCTTCATCACCGCCTCCGGCGAAGCCAACGAAGGCGACCTCTCCACCTCCATCGGCTACCCCGTCGAGAAGCTGCCCACCGCCAAGACCTTCATCGCCGACTACCAGGCAGCCGGCTACAAGGACCCCTACGCGGCCTACGGCGGCTACTCCTACGACGCCGGCTGGGCCGTCATCCAGGCCGTCAAGACCGCCGTCGCCGCCAACGGCGGCAAGCTGCCCACCGACGCCCGCGCCAAGGTCGTCGAGGCCCTCGCCAAGGTCTCCTTCGACGGCGTCACCGGCAAGGTCGCCTTCGACGAGTTCGGCGACACCACCAACAAGCAGCTCACGGTCTACAAGGTCGAGGGCGGCAAGTGGATCGACGTCAAGAGCGACACCTTCAACCAGTAATCCCCAGCTCGCTCTGGACCCGCACCACACGCTGCACCTGGTCACGCAGCGTCTGATCACCAAATGAACCACGCCGCGGGGGGGGGGGGGGGGGGGGCCCGCCGCCGCGGGGGAAGCGCACCACAAAACGGCGGACCGCGGGGGGCGGACAACAGCGCCACAAGCGCACCACCCCT
>NZ_JBEZBN010000038.1:0-22196 GCF_040647115.1 Streptomyces sp. NPDC044571 | reverse complement strand
TTTTTATAAAAACAAAGACACGCCCCCGGCCCCGGCCCAAACCCCCCCCCCCCCCGCGGAGTCATATCCGACACGCTCATCGGAGGCCCTGCGGTGCACGAACTGCCGCAACAGCTGGCCAACGGCCTTGCCCTCGGTGCCCTTTACGGCCTCATCGCCATCGGGTACACCATGGTCTACGGCATCGTCCAGCTCATCAACTTCGCCCACGGCGAGATCTTCATGATCGGCGGCTTCGGCGCCGTCACCACCTACACCGCTCTCCCGAGCGGAACCTCCCTGCTGGTGGCGATACCGCTCATGATCATCGGTGGCGCGATCGCCTCCGTAGCCGTCGCCACCGCCGCGGAGCGGTTCGCATACCGCCCCCTCCGCAACGCCCCCCGACTCGCCCCCCTCATCACCGCGATCGGCCTGTCCATCGTCCTTCAGCAGCTCGTCTGGGGCTTCTACCCCGACGCCAAGAAGGCCGTCAGCTTCCCCGAATTCACCGGCGAAGCCTTCAAGATCACCTCAAGCCTCTCCATCCAGCGCTCCGACGCGTTCGTCCTGGTCCTCGCGCCCCTCTGCATGCTCGTCCTCGGCATCTTCGTCCAGAAGAGCCGCAGCGGCCGCGCCATGCAGGCCACCGCGCAGGACCCCGACACCGCCAAGCTGATGGGCATCAACACCGACCGCATCATCGTCATGGCCTTCGCCATCGGTGCCGCGTTCGCCGCCGTCGCCGCCGTCGCCTACGGCGTCGACAAGGGCCAGATCAACTTCGAAATGGGCTTCATCCTCGGCCTCAAGGCCTTCACCGCAGCCGTCCTCGGCGGCATCGGCAACATCTACGGCGCCATGGTCGGCGGCGTCGTCCTCGGCCTCGCCGAAGCCCTCTCGATCGCCTACATCGAAGACATCCCCGGCATGCAGCAGCTCGGCGGCGGAGCCTGGTCCAACGTCTGGGCCTTCGTACTCCTCATCGTCGTCCTCCTCGTACGGCCACAAGGCCTCCTCGGCCAGCGCGTCGCGGACAGGGCGTGAGAACCATGACCAACGAAGCCACCCTCCCCCTGAACGCCGAAGCCAGCAGCGCCCCCTCCCGCGCCGCACTGCTCTACGCGATCATCGGCGGCAGCCTCCTCGCCGTCGTCAGCACCTTCCTCGCCTGGACCTGGACCACCGAGTTCCCCGGCAACCTCACCATCAACGGCAACCCCGCCCAGCTCCAGCTCCTCACCCTGGTCGGCGCCGTCCTCACCGCCCTGCACGCACTCTCCGCCCTCGGCATCAAGGGCCTCGGCTGGCTCACCCCCGCCGGCGCGCGCAAGGCACTGTGGATCCTCGCCCTCGGCACCTTCGCGACCACCCTCTACACGGTCGTCGCCATCGCCTGGGTCCTCGGCGGATTCGTCCACCTCGAACCCGGCGCCTACGTCGCCGTCGTCGGAGCCCTCATCCCGGCCCTCGCCGCGTACAAGCTCCCCGACGACACCCGCAAGGCAGCCCCCGCCAAGAAGCTGTCCTCCTGGGCCGAAATCCTGATCATCGTCGCCGTCTTCGCCGTCGGCCTCTACGTGGTCACCTTCGGAATCGACACCGACGACAAGGAACCGCAGCTCTTCACCGCGTACCTCATCCTCGTCGCGTTCGCCTCCTTCGCGATCATGAAGTCCGGGCTCACCCAGCGCCTGACCGACATCACCGCGAACAACCGCCAGATCACGGTCATCTCCGCCTTCGTCGCAGCCATCGCCTTCCCCCTCACCCAGCAGGGCGGCGACACCTACACGCTGATCGCGGTCAACATCCTGATCTTCGCGACCGTCGCCCTCGGCCTCAACGTCGTCGTCGGCCTCGCCGGCCTCCTCGACCTCGGCTACGTCGCCTTCCTCGGCGTCGGCGCCTACACCGCGGCCCTCGTCTCCGGAAGCGCATCCTCCGCCTTCCACGTGCACTTCCCCTTCTGGGCCGCAGTCCTCACCGGCGCACTCGCCTCACTGGTCTTCGGCGTCGTCATCGGCGCACCCACCCTGCGCCTGCGCGGCGACTACCTCGCCATCGTCACCCTCGGCTTCGGAGAAATCTTCCGCATCGCCATGGGCAACCTCGACGGCGTCTCCGGCCCCAAGATCACCAACGGCCCCAACGGCATCACCAACATCCCCGACCTCGAACTCTTCGGCTGGAACTTCGGCGAAGCCCACACCGTCGCCGGCATCGAACTCGGCGCCTACGCCAACTACTACCTGCTCATGCTGCTCGCGATGGTCCTCGTGGTCGTCGTCTTCAGCCGCGCAGGCAGCAGCCGCATCGGCCGCGCCTGGGTCGCCATCCGCGAAGACGAAACCGCCGCCACCGCCATGGGCATCAACGGCTTCCGCGTCAAGCTCATCGCCTTCGCCCTCGGCGCCACCCTCGCCGGCCTCGCCGGCACCGTGCAGGCCCACGTCCAGCACACCGTGGTCCCCGAGATGTACCAGTTCGCCGGCCCCGTGCCCCCGAACTCCGCATTCCTCCTCGCCGCCGTCATCCTCGGCGGCATGGGAACCATCCGCGGCCCCATCCTCGGCGCCGCACTCCTCTTCCTGATCCCGGCCAAGCTGTCCTTCCTCCAGGACTACCAGCTCCTCGGCTTCGGCATCGCCCTCATCATCCTCATGCGCTTCCGCCCCGAAGGCCTCATCGCCAACAAGCGCGCGCAGCTGGAGTACCACGACGACACCGCTGACCAGGCCCCCACGGACCTGGCCACCGCCAAGGCTGGTGCGTGAACACCATGACGACCACCACCGACACCACCACCCCCGCCGCCACCCCGGCCGGCGAGACCGTCCTCGAAGCCAGCGGCGTCACCATGCGCTTCGGCGGCCTCACCGCCGTCCGCTCCGTCGACCTCAAGGTCAACGCAGGCGAGATCGTCGGCCTCATCGGCCCCAACGGCGCCGGCAAGACCACCTTCTTCAACTGCCTCACCGGGCTGTACATCCCCACCGAGGGAACCGTCAGCTACAAGGGCACGGTCCTGCCGCCCAAGCCCCACCTCGTCACCAAGGCCGGCATCGCCCGCACCTTCCAGAACATCCGGCTCTTCTCCAACATGACCGTCCTGGAGAACGTCCTCGTCGGACGCCACACCCGCACCAAGGAAGGCCTCTGGTCGGCCCTCCTGCGCGGCCCCGGCTTCAAGAAGGCCGAAGCCGCCAGCGAAGCCCGCGCCATGGAACTCCTGGAGTTCATCGGCCTGGAGCACAAAGCCCAGCACCTGGCGAAGAACCTCCCCTACGGCGAACAGCGCAAGCTCGAAATCGCCCGCGCCCTCGCCAGCGACCCCGGCCTCCTGCTCCTCGACGAGCCCACCGCCGGCATGAACCCCCAGGAAACCCGCGCTGCCGAAGAACTCATCTTCGCCATCCGCGACATGGGCATCGCCGTCCTCGTCATCGAGCACGACATGCGCTTCATCTTCAACCTGTGCGACCGCGTCGCCTGCCTCGTCCAGGGCGAAAAGCTCATCGAAGGCACCGCCGCCGAAGTCCAGGGCGACGAGCGCGTCATCGCCGCCTACCTCGGCGAACCCTTCGAAGGCGACCCCGGCGCAGCCGAAGCCGCCGAAGTCGAAGCGGCCGAGGAGCACGCGGCAGCCGCCACGGCGGAGGCGGACACCGCCACCGCTGCGGACCCGGAGCCGGAGACTGACGCCTCGGCTGAGGCTGACGCCGAGGCCGACGCCGAGGCCGACGCCGACGCCGACGCCCCCGCCGCGGACGCCGCCCCGGACGCCGAGGCCGCCCCCGACGCGGACAGCACCACCAGCACCACCAGCAAGGACGGAGAGGCCAAATGACCGCACTGCTCAAGGTCGAAGACCTCAAGGTCGCCTACGGCAAGATCGAAGCCGTCAAGGGCATCTCCTTCGAAGTCAACGAAGGAGAAATCGTCTGCCTCGTCGGCACCAACGGCGCCGGCAAGACCACCACCCTGCGCACCCTCTCCGGGCTCCTCAAGCCCGCCGGCGGCACCATCACCTTCGACGGCAAGCCGCTCGCGCAGGTCCCCGCCCACAAGATCGTCTCCCTGGGCCTCGCCCACTCCCCCGAGGGACGCCACATCTTCCCCCGGCTGACGATCGCCGAAAACCTCCAGCTCGGCGCCTTCCTGCGCACCGACAAGGACGGCATCGAGAAGGACATCCAGCGCGCCTACGAGATGTTCCCCATCCTGGGCGAACGCCGCAAGCAGGCCGCCGGCACCCTCTCGGGCGGTGAGCAGCAGATGCTCGCCATGGGCCGCGCGCTCATGTCCCAGCCCAAGCTGCTCATGCTGGACGAGCCCTCCATGGGCCTCTCCCCGCTGATGATGCAGAAGATCATGGCCACCATCGCCGAGCTCAAGGCGACCGGCACCACGATCCTGCTCGTCGAGCAGAACGCCCAGGCCGCCCTCTCCCTGGCCGACCAGGCCCACGTGATGGAGATCGGCAAGATCGTCCTCTCCGGCACGGGCCAGGAGCTCCTGCACAACGAGGACGTCCGCAAGGCCTACCTCGGCGAGGACTGACACCCCCGCCACCCGCGCACACGTGAGGCCCGCCACCCGATCCGGTGGCGGGCCTCACGCATGCGCGCCTGCCGCTACTGCGCGGCGTTCTTCTTCTCCTCGGCGTCCTCGATGACCGCCTCGGCGACCTGCTGCATGGACATACGACGGTCCATGGAGGTCTTCTGGATCCACCGGAACGCAGCCGGCTCGGTCAGCCCGTACTGCGTCTGCAGGATGCTCTTCGCCCGGTCCACCAGCTTGCGCGTCTCCAGCCGCTGCGAGAGGTCGGCGACCTCCTTCTCCAGCGCCCGCAGCTCCGCGAAGCGCGACACGGCCATCTCGATCGCCGGCACGACGTCGCTCTTGCTGAACGGCTTCACGAGGTACGCCATGGCCCCGGCATCCCGGGCCCGCTCGACCAGGTCGCGCTGCGAGAACGCGGTGAGCATGAGCACCGGGGCGATGGACTCCTCCGCGATCTTCTCGGCCGCGGAGATCCCGTCCAGGACGGGCATCTTCACATCGAGGATCACCAGGTCGGGCCGGTGCTCCCGGGCCAGCTCCACGGCGGCCTGGCCGTCTCCGGCCTCGCCGACCACGGAGTAGCCCTCTTCTTCGAGCATCTCCTTCAGGTCGAGACGGATGAGCGCCTCGTCCTCGGCGATGACGACGCGGGTCGTCAGCGGCGGAACGTGCGACTGGTCGGCGTCGGGCGTGGGCGTCGACTCGTGCTCGGCGGTCACGGAGGCTCCTTGTTGCAAGGCGATTCAGCTCCCACGAGCCTACCTAGCTCCTGTATGTTTGTGACACGGAGGGTCTTCGGTATCCTTCGTTTCGAAGGAGCCCCGGTAGCCCAGCGGTAGAGGCGATGGATTCAAAACCCATTCAGCGTCGGTTCGAATCCGACCCGGGGTACTTCTCCTTCAATTTCAAGGGCGACGACCGGTTTGGCGATCTTCACTCGTCTCGGTGAACGTGTCTTCGAATAGCGGCTAACCGGACGAATAGCGATGAAGCTCCCGAGCGTGGAGCACAAACCTTCGATTCGCGAACAAGCAGTCCTACTGCTGCGCCGGGGCGAGAGCAATCGAGCAGTAGCCGAGCATTTCGGCATACCCAGGGGCACCGTCGGCTGGTGGCGGCACGAGGACCGGAGGCATCGGGGCGAGACTTACACGCAGCCGACCGACTGTCCGCAGTGCACGGGCCGGGAATTCGACCAGCGCGCGTACGCCTACCTCCTTGGCCTCTACCTCGGCGACGGCCACATCATCTCCAAGTACAAACAGCACCACCTGTCCATCTTCTGTGACGCAGCATGGACCGGCCTCGTCGACGCAGCCGAAGAAGCGATGCGCCGCGTGATGGCGCTGCCCTGCGTAAGCCGCCGCCACAGGCAGGGGTGCGTGGAGGTGAAGTCCTACTCGCACCACTGGACCTGCATGTTCCCGCAACACGGGCCGGGCCGGAAGCACGAGCGGCCGATCGTCCTCCAAGCCTGGCAACAGGACATCGTCGACGCTCACCCCTGGGACTTCGTCCGGGGGCTCATCCACTCCGACGGGTGTCGGATCACCAACTGGACCGTGCGGAACGGCAAGCGCTACGAGTACCCGCGGTACTTCTTCACCAACAAGTCCGACGACATCCGCAAGCTGTGCACGGACACGCTCACCAAGGTCGGGGTCCAGTGGACGATCCTGGCGCGGGGTGCCGACCCCTACAACGTGTCCGTGGCCCGCAAGGCGTCCATCGCACTCATGGACACCCACATCGGACCCAAGTACTAGCGGGAGCCACCGGTTGCGGGGATGGGCGGGGGCTTTGATAGTGGAAGGGGCCGCCGCCGGCCTGACCGCCCGCCACCGGTCCGCCGTAGCGGCGAGGGCCCGGACACCTTCCTCGCAGTCTCAGCAGAGGAGCACCCCCATGCGCGCACTCACTCGGGCTCGTCGTCTTCTGATCGCATCGACGGTTCTCGTGGCGGGGGGTGTGCTGTTGCTGCCCGCTCCCTCCGCGGCCGGTGCGGCGCCGTCGATTTCGGGGGCGGCCTTCCAGATCCGGAATGTGCAGACCGGGAAGTGCGCGACGCTCGCCGGCGGGGTGTCCCGGGACAACAACGTCGAGCTGCTGCAGTTCAGCTGCGACACGCACCCCTCGCGGCGTTGGAACCTGGTGAACTTCGACGGGGAGTCGTACCAGGTGGTGAATGCGCAGACCCGTAAGTGCGCGACGGTGGCTGGTGGTACGTCCACGGACAACAACGTCGTGCTGGTGCAGTTCGACTGCGATTCGCATCCCTCACGCCGTTGGAGGGTCACCAACTGGAACGGTAGTTCGTATCAGCTCGTGAACCTGCAGACGGACAAGTGCATGACGGTGGCGGGTGGCCGCTCGACCGACAACAACGTGCAGTTGGTGCAGTTCGACTGTGACGGGGATGCGTCGCGTCGCTGGGTGCTGCGGCTGGCGGGCTGAACCCGGCGGGTGGGGTTCCAGATGAGTGATGCGAAGGTGTGAGTGGCCGAGATGGATGTCACTTGGTCGCGCAGACTGACACCAGCCGCGTGCACCCACCGCGATCTGCCGCCTGAGCCGGGCCACGATGGGTGGAGCCTGCCCGGGCGGGTGGGACTACTGGAGACGTGTCGCAGTCCGGATGAGGTGGGCGACGGCTCTGGACCGGCTGTGCGGTGGCCAGGCGATCACGGTGGTGACTGTCGGCGCGTCCAGCACGGGCACCGCGGCGAGGTCACCGTGCAGTTGGGCTCGGTACGACTTCGGTGAGATCGCACAGGCACGGCCGAGCGCGACGAGCTGCAACAACTGCGCATGGTCGCGGACCTGCGGGCCGGGGCCGGGCGGGTAGGTGCCGTCGGGGTGGGGCCAGCGTGGGAGGGGCAGGCCCGGAAGGCCGGTGATCTCGGCCATGTGCACATGGGCCCGGGCGGTGAGCGGATGCCCGGCCGGCAGGACCGCCACCTGACTCTCCGTGCTGAGCTCTTCGGTGTGGAATCCGGCCGTCGAGTCGAACGGCCGGTGCAGCAGTGCCACGTCGGCCCGGCCCTCGCGCAGGAGTCGTTCCTGCTCGGCCGGACCGCACAGGATGACGTCGACGGGGACCGCGCCGGGTTCGGCGGCGTACGCGTCGAGCAGTCTCGCCAGCAGTTCCCTGGACGCGCTGGCCTTCGTGACCAGGACCAGGCCAGGGCGGCCGGTCACGGAAAGGGCGGCGCGGCGGGTCCGACGCTCGGCGGCCTCGACCGCGTCGAGAGCCGCCCGGCCCTCGACCAACAGCACCGAGCCGGCCTCGGTCAGCGTGACAGTGCGACTGGTCCGATCCAACAGCACTGCTCCGAGCCGGCGTTCGAGCCGCTGGATCGCCCGTGACAAAGGTGGCTGCGCGATCCCGAGCCGCTGCGCGGCACGCCCGAAGTGCAGCTCTTCAGCGACAGCGACGAAATACCGCAGTTCCCGGGTCTCCATCCGGCCACGCTATCTCGGATCAATACCCTGCCGGTATCGTTGCGCACCCGATCGGTCTTGGACCCCCGCCGAGGCCCGAAGGCAGCATCGTCCCTATGACTGAACGGACGATCGCGCTGGTCACCGGCGCGAACAAGGGAATCGGCTACGAGATCGCCGCAGGCCTGGGCACCCTCGGCTGGAGCGTCGGCGTCGGCGCCCGCGACGACCAGCGCCGAAGCGCCGCGGTGGAGAAACTGCGCGCCGACGGCATCGACGCGTTCGCCGTACCGCTGGACGTGACCGACGACGCGAGCGCGACCGCCGCCGCACGGCTGATCGACGAACTGGCCGGACGCCTTGACGTGCTCGTCAACAACGCCGCCATCGCAGGCGACATGCCACAGGAGCCCTCCCGGATCGACCCCGCCACCATCCACACGGTCGTGGACACCAACGTGATCGGCGTCATCCGCGTCACCAACGCGATGCTGCCGCTGTTGCGCCGCTCCGCCGCACCACGGATCGTGAACATCTCCAGCAGCGTCGGCTCCCTCACCCGACAGTCAGGGCCCGCCGCCGAGCAGACGGCAGGTCCGGTGGCCGTGGCGTACGCGCCGTCGAAGACGTTCCTGAACGCCGTCACCCTCCAGTACGCCCGGGAGTTGAGCGGCACGAACATCCTGATCAACGCCGGCTGCCCCGGCTACGTCGCCACCGACCTCAACGGCTTCCGCGGCGTGCGCACCCCCGAACAGGGCGCGGCGATCGCCATCAATCTCGCGACCCTGCCCGACGACGGCCCCACCGGACAGTTCTTCGACGACGCCGGCGTAGTGCCCTGGTGATGTGCACGGCGGCCATCACCCGCCAGGCTGATGCCGCTGCGCCCACACATCTCGAACAGATCCGTGGTGGCTGTCCCGGCCAACGCTCCGGTGCCCGGGGCAACGCTCCGCACCGCTACCGGCTTTGGCGCGCATGACATGAAGCGAGGGAGTCCAAAGGTCGGTTGTGACGCCAGGCCTGGACTCCCTCGCGACCGCACTTACGTGAAGACCTTCACCTCCGAACGCCGCTGGATCCGCCACGCCCAGGCCCACCTGCGGCACCTGTTCCCCTACCTGCCCGGACAGTCCGGCTACAACCGGCGCCTGCGCAACTTCTGGGGCCTGCGCCTGCACCTGGTGTGCACTCTGCACGGCCTGCCCGTCGCCTTCACGCTCACCGGCGCGAAGGCCGACGAACGGCAGACCCTGCTCGACATGCTCCATGCCGAGCCCGACCTCGTAGTCTCCCTCGCGGGACAGACCCTCATCGCCGACCGGCACTACTACGGCCGCACCTTCGAATCCTCGCCCTGACCAGCGCGATCTGGCACAACGAACCACACCGGCCAGCCCGTCATGCGCTCGCTGACCGCCTATGACCACCAACCCTTCGCATCATTCGTCTAGTCGGGAAGGTCGCCGTTGCCGCCGAGGTTGGCGACGAGGTGGCGCAGGGTGTCGATGGTTGCGGCGTAGGCCGTGTCGTCGATGCCCTGGCGCATGCGGGCGTGGACTTCGGCGTTGCGGTGGTGGGCGCGGAGGCGGCCGGCTTCGCCTGTGGGGGTGAGGGTGAGGCTGCCGTTGGTTTCGGTGAGCCAGCCTCGGGTGGTGAGGTCGTCGTAGACGGTGGGGAAGTCGGTGTCCTGGTCGTCGTAGGGGGCGAGTTTTGCGGTGAGGGTGGTGCGTTGCCAGTGGCCGGGGGCTGCGGCGATGTGGGTGAGGATCCACCAGTGGGGTTGGGTGAGGTGTTCTTCTGCGAGGGCGGTGCGGAGGCCGCCGATGGCGAGGTGGGCGGCTTCGCGGGCCCAGTAGCCGATGGGTTGGGCGGCGAGTTGGGCCTGGGGGTATTCCTTGATCGTCATGCCGGTGAGCGTAGGACCTCATGTTTGGTTGAGGTCAAGGTTCCGGGGTCCGCGTCGGGTGGGACGGGCCCGACGCGGTGTGTGGGGTGGTTCAGCGGACGGCGTCGCCGATGTGGTGGACGCGGACGAGGTTGGTGGAGCCGGTGACGCCGGGGGGTGAGCCGGCGGTGATGACGACGATGTCGCCGGGGAGGCAGCGGCCGATGCGCAGGAGTTCTTCTTCGACTTGGGCGACCATGGCGTCGGTGGAGTCGACGTGGGGGCCGAGGAAGGTTTCGACGCCCCAGGTGAGGTTGAGTTGGGAGCGGGTGGCGGGGTCGGGGGTGAAGGCGAGGAGGGGGATGGGTGAGCGGTAGCGGGAGAGTCGGCGGGCGGTGTCTCCGCTTTGGGTGAAGGCGACGAGGAATTTGGCGCCGAGGAAGTCGCCCATTTCGGCGGCTGCGCGGGCGACGGCTCCGCCTTGGGTGCGGGGTTTGCTGCGTTCGGTGAGTGGGGGGAGGCCCTTGGCGAGGATGTCTTCTTCGGCTGCTTCGACGATGCGGGACATGGTTTTGACGGTGTCTACGGGGTATTTGCCGACGCTGGTTTCGCCGGAGAGCATGACGGCGTCGGTGCCGTCGATGATGGCGTTGGCGACGTCGGAGGCTTCGGCGCGGGTGGGTCGGGAGTTGTCGATCATCGAGTCGAGCATTTGGGTGGCGACGATGACGGGTTTGGCGTTGCGTTTGGCGAGTTTGACGGCGCGCTTTTGGACGATGGGGACGTGTTCGAGGGGCATTTCGACGCCGAGGTCGCCGCGGGCGACCATGATGCCGTCGAAGGCGGCGACGATGTCGTCGATGTTGTCGACGGCTTGGGGTTTTTCGATCTTGGCGATGACGGGGAGGCGGCGGCCTTCTTCGTCCATGATGCGGTGGACGTCTTCGATGTCGTGGCCGCTGCGGACGAAGGAGAGGGCGATGACGTCGGCGCCGGTGCGCAGGGCCCAGCGGAGGTCGTCTTTGTCCTTGTCGGAGAGGGCGGGGACGGAGACGGCTACGCCGGGGAGGTTGAGTCCCTTGTGGTCGGAGACCATGCCCCCTTCGATGACGAGGGTGTTGACGCGGGGCCCGTCGACGTTGGTGACCTGGAGGGTGACGCGGCCGTCGTCGACGAGGATGCGTTCGCCGGTGGTGACGTCGGCGGCGAGGCCTTTGTACGTGGTGCCGCAGGTGTGGCGGTCGCCTTCGATGTCTTCGACGGTGATGGTGAATTGGTCGCCGCGTTCAAGGAGTACGGGGCCTTCGGTGAAGCGGCCGAGGCGGATCTTCGGGCCTTGAAGGTCGGCGAGGATGCCGACGCTGTGGCCGGTTTCGTCGGAGGCTTTGCGTACGCGCTGGTAGCGCTCCTCGTGTTCGGCGTAGGTGCCGTGGCTGAGGTTGAGGCGGGCGATGTCCATTCCGGCTTCGACCAGGGCTTTGATCTGGTCGTATGAGTCGGTGGCGGGGCCGAGGGTACATACGATTTTTGCTCGTCGCATGGGGCGAGCGTATGCCCCTACCAGGCAGTAGGAAATTGGTTCCGGGTGTCCGCTCAACAACCTTTGGGCAAAAGCTTGTTGACAATTGTTGAATGTGCGTGGGGGTGCTCTGATGAGCACCCCCTGCGGTGTCTCAGAGCTCGGGCGGGGTCATGGTGAAGCGGGCGTTCACCTGGGCGTAGACGGTCTGGCGCTGGGGTTCGAGGTCGAGGGGCGGTGCGGTGGTTTCGTCGGTTCCGCCGTAGGCCATGGAGCGCATGACGCCGGCGGGGGCGGCATTGAAGGGGGCGGCGTTCTCGGCGCCGAGGTCGGCGAGTTCGACGAGGGCGGCGAGGCGGGCGCCGAGGGCGGCGGCGTATTCGCGTGCGCGTTGGACGGCTTCGAGTACGGCTTGGCGGCGGGCTTCGCCGTGGGCGGGTGAGGTGGGGCGCAGGGCCCACCAGGGGCCGTCGATGCTGGTGAGTTCGAGGTCGGCGAGGCGGGTGGTGAGTTCGCCGAGGGCGGTGAAGTCGTTGAGTTCGGCGGTGATGTGGACGCGGCCGTGGTAGGCGCGGATGCGTTCGGCCCGTCCGTGGCGGGTGAGTTCGGGGGTGATGGAGAAGGCGCCGGTTTCGAGTTTCTCGACGGGGTCGCCGTAGCTCTTGACGAGGTCGAGGACGGTGTTGTTGCGGCGGGTGAGGTCGTCGAGGGCGGTACGTCGGTCGGTGCCGCGGGCGCTGACGGTGATGCCGATGCGGGCGATCTCGGGGTCGACTTCGAGGCGGGCTTCGCCGCGGACGGCGACGCGGGGTACTTCGGGGGTGCCGTAGGGCTGGTGCGATGCGTCCTGGGTCATGGTTTCACTGTCGCACTGTGGTGTGCGGGGGTGTGGTCATCGGATCGAAACCTTGTGGGGGTGTTGCTGCTTGTTACCGATCGGTCAGAATCTACGCGCGTTGTTCACGCCTCAAAAGGGGAGATGGCATGGCGTTCGACCGCAGGACGTTCTTGGGTACTTCGGCTGCAACGGGTGCGGCTGTGGCGCTGGCGGGGGCCACGAGCTCCCCGGCCGCCGCGGCCGAGGCCGGTTCGGCGGCGGCTTCGGCGGCTGCTTCGCCGCGGACGTACTCGTTCACGGTGATGGGGACGACCGATCTGCACGGGAATGTCTTCAACTGGGACTACTTCACGGACAAGGAGTTCGACGACAAGGCGCACAACGACGTGGGTCTGGCGAAGATCTCCACGTTGGTGAACCAGGTCCGCGCGGAGAAGGGGCGGCGCAACACGCTGCTGATCGATGCGGGTGACACCATCCAGGGCACGCAGTTGTCGTACTACTACGCGAAGGTCGATCCGATCACGGCGCGGCGTGGGCCGGTGCACCCGATGGCGCAGGCGATGAATGCGATCGGCTATGACGCTGCGGCGTTGGGCAATCACGAGTTCAATTACGGGATCCCGGTGCTGCGCAAGTTCGAGGAGCAGTGTGATTTTCCGCTGCTGGGGGCGAACGCGCTGGATGCGAAGACGCTCCGGCCGGCGTTTCCTCCGTACAGCATGCACCGGCTGCGGACTCCGCACGGCCGTGATGTGAAGGTGGCGGTGCTGGGGCTGACGAACCCGGGGATCGCGATCTGGGACAAGGCGAACGTGCAGGGGAAGATGACGTTCCCCGGTCTTGAGGAGCAGGCGGCGAAGTACGTGCCGAAGCTGCGCTCGATGGGTGCGGACGTGGTGATCGTGTCGGCGCATTCGGGTTCGAGCGGTACGTCGAGTTACGGGGACCAGCTGCCGTACGTCGAGAATGCGGCGGCTTTGGTGGCGGAGCAGGTTCCGGGGATCGACGCGGTCCTGGTGGGGCATGCGCACACGGAGATCCCGGAGTACCGGGTGAAGAACAAGGCGACCGGCAAGGACGTGGTGTTGTCGGAGCCGCTGAAGTGGGGGCAGCGTCTGACGCTGTTCGACTTCGAGCTGACGTGGTCGAAGGGCTGCTGGTCGGTGGCGAAGGTGTCGGCGAGGGTGCTGAACTCGAATACGGCGGCCGAGGATCCGAAGATCGTGTCGTTGCTGTCGGACGAGCACCGCAAGGTGGTGGCCTACGTCAACCAGGTGATCGGGACGTCGGTGCAGGCGATGTCTTCGGCGGAGGGCCCGGTCAAGGACGTGCCGATCATCGATCTGATCAACCACGTGCAGGCGGAGACGGTGAAGGGGGCGCTGGCCGGGACGGAGTGGGCGGCGCTGCCGGTGCTGTCGCAGGCGTCGTGTTTCTCGCGGACGGCGTCGATCCCGGCGGGCCAGGTGACGATCAAGGATGCGGCAGGTCTGTACCCGTTCGAGAACACGATGGAGGCGCGTCTGCTGACGGGTGCGCAGTTGAAGGATTACCTGGAGTTCTCGGCGCGGTACTACGTGCGGACGGCTCCGGGTGAGGTGGTGGATCCGGCGAAGCTGACGAATGCGGAGGGTACGCCGGATTACAACTATGACGCGGTCTACGGCCTTGCGTACGAGATCGATGTCGCGCAGCCGGTCGGTTCGCGGATCTCGGGTCTGTCCTTCCAGGGGAAGGCGGTGGACCCGGCGGCGCAGTTCGTGCTGGCGGTGAACAATTACCGGGCTTCGGGTGGGGGGAACTTCCCGCATGTGCCGCAGGCGAAGCAGCTGTGGTCGAACTCGGAGGAGATCCGTAACACGATCATCCAGTGGGTGAAGGCGAAGGGGACGATCGATCCGGCGCAGTTCGCTTCGGTGGACTGGCGGCTGACGCGGGCCGGTGTGCCGGTGTTCTAGTCGGTTCGCAGGTGGTGCCCGTTTTCGGGTGAAAGGGCTCGGTCCACTGGACCGGGCCCTTTTTGCTGCGGGGGGCAGGGTGGGCGCGCTGCGCCGTATTGTCAAGCCCCGAAATACAGGGACATGTCTTGGCTGGTCGGTCTGGGGTTACCTGATTCCACGGACCGAAGCGGTCCGTGGAATTCGTCGGCATCATCCGGCACAGCGTCGGAGCCGTGAATTCCCCCATCCCCGCACAAGGAGACCTTCATGCCCAGGAAGCCCCTGACCCGGCGTTTCGTGATGCTGACGACGACGACCGCCCTGGCGGTCGGAGCCGCTGCCCTTCCCACGGGCGCATTCGCCGCGACGCCGCCGCCCGACCCGACTGCCGCGGTCAGCCAGGCCAATGTCGTCAACGGCAATTTCAGCGCTAAAGACAGCCATAAGCAGGACGGAAAGAATCACAAGGGGAAGAACAACAACAATCGGAAGAAGGGCAACGGCAAGCATCCCCCGTCGCCGAAGCCGAAGCTTCCGGTGCCGCCGAAGATCCCCGTGCCGCTGCCTCCGGGTCCGGTGCCGCCGAAGCTTCCGGTGCCGCTGCCTCCGGGTCCGGTGCCGCCGAAGATCCCGATTCCGCTGCCCCCGCCCGTACCGCCCCAGATCCCGGTCCCGGTCCCGCCCAAGCTGCCGGTCCCGCCGAAGTTCCCGATCCCCAAGATCCCGGTTCCGTTCCCGAAGATCCCGGTTCCCAAGCCGCCGATCCCGCTTCCCAAGTTCCCGCTTCCCAAGTTCCCGCTGCCGAAGCTGCCGCTGCCGGTTCCGCCGCTGCCGAAGCTGCCGGTTCCGCCGCTTCCCAAGCTGCCGCTGCCGGTTCCGCCGCTCCCGAAGCTGCCGATTCCGCTGCCGCCGCTTCCCAAGCTGCCGATTCCGCTGCCGCCGCTTCCCAAGCTGCCGATTCCGCTGCCGCCGCTGCCGTTCCCGCTGCCGTTCCCGCTGCCGTTCTGATCGCGGCGGGGAAGGCTGAGGCCGATCCCGAGGTGGACGGCAGCAGCTCCTGGGCGGGCACCCGTGAGGGTGCCCGCCCTTCGGCGTCCTAGGGGTGGTCGACGAGGGGCCGCAGGGCGACGGTGGGCCGGGGGCGGCTGGGCTCGCGCTGGTCGAGGCCGAAGGTGGTGAACGCGGTGCGGGTGGGCAGGGGGTAGGGCTCCTTGCCGGTGAGGGTGTTGAGGATGCCGGCGCTGCGCCAGGCGGCGAGGCCGAGGTCGGGGGCTCCGACGCCGTGGGTGTGGCGTTCGCCGTTCTGTACGAAGATGCTGCCGCTGACGCTGGGGTCGAGGATCATGCGGTGCTGTTCGTCGATGCGGGGCCGTCCGGAGGAGTCCTTGCGCAGGTACGGGTCGAGGCCGGCGAGGAGGCTGGTGAGCGGGCGCTCCTTGTAGCCGGTGGCGAGGACGACGGCGTCGGTGGTGAGGCGGGAGCGGGCACCTTGCTGGGTGTGTTCGAGGTGCAGTTCGACTTTGGTGGTGGCGACGCGGCCTGCGGTGCGGACGCTGACCCCGGGGGTGAGGACGGTGTCGGGCCAGCCTCCGTGGAGGGTGCGGCGGTAGAGCTCGTCGTGGATGGCGGCGATGGTGGCGGCGTCGATGCCCTTGTGGAGTTGCCATTGGGCGGGGACGAGCTGGTCGCGGACGGCTTCGGGCAGGGAGTGGAAGTACCGGGTGTAGTCGGGGGTGAAGTGTTCGAGGCCGAGTTTGGAGTACTCCATGGGGGCGAAGGAGGGGGTGCGGGCGAGCCAGCTGAGGCGTTCGCGGCCGGCGGGGCGGGCGCGCAGCAGGTCGAGGAAGACTTCGGCTCCGGACTGGCCTGATCCGATGACGGTGACGTGTTCGGCGCCGAGGATGCGTTCGCGGTGGTCGAGGTAGTCGGCGGAGTGGATGACGGGGACGGTGGGGGCTTCGACGAGGGGGCGCAGGGGTTCGGGGATGTGGGGGGCGGTGCCGATGCCGAGGGCGAGGTTGCGGGTGTGGGTGCGGCCGAGGGCTTCGGCTTCGCCGTCGTTGTCGAGTTGGGTGTAGTCGACTTCGAAGAGGTCGCGTTCAGGGTTCCAGCGGACGGCGTCGACCTGGTGGCCGAAGTGGAGGCCGGGGAGGCGTCCGGCGACCCAGCGGCAGTAGGCGTCGTATTCGGCACGCTGGATGTGGAACTGCTCGGCGAAGTAGAAGGGGAAGAGCCGTTCCTTGTGCTTGAGGTAGTTGAGGAAGCTCCAGGGGCTGGAGGGGTCGGCGAGGGTGACGAGGTCGGCGAGGTAGGGGACTTGGAGGGTGGTGCCCTCGATGAGGAGTCCTGGGTGCCAGCGGAAGTCGCGGCGCTGGTCGTAGAAGGCGGTGGCGAGTTCGCCGGCTCCTTGGTGGGGGAGGCCGTGGGCGAGGGCGGCGAGGGAGAGGTTGGAGGGGCCGATGCCGATTCCGACGAGGTCGTGGGGTGCATCGTGCTGGGCGGTCATCGGTGGGTGCTGCCTTCCAGGAGGGTGACGAGGGTGTTCAGGTCCTGTGGGGTGGTGTGGGGGTTGAGGAGGGTTGCCTTGAGCCAGAGGCGGCCGTCGGTGGTGGCGCGGCCGAGGACGGCGGTGCCGGTGTGGAGGAGGGTGCGGCGGAGGGCGGCGATGTGGTCGTCGTCGGCGGGGGTGGTGGCGGTGGTGTCGGGGGTGGGGCGGAAGAGGACGGTGCTGATGGTGGGTGGTGCGTGGAGTTCGAAGCCGGGGTGTGCGTCGAGGAGGTGGGCGAGGTGGTGGGCGAGTGCGCAGGTGCGATCGATGAGGTGGGCGAGTCCGTCGCGGCCGAGTGAGCGCAGGGTGGTGGCGATCTTGAGGGCGTCGGGGCGGCGGGTGGTGCGCAGGGAGCGGCCGAGGAGGTCGGGCAGGCCTGCGTCGGTGTCGTCGGGGGCGTTGAGGTAGTCGGCCTGGTGGGCGAGGGGGGCGAGGAGGGTGGTGTCGGGGACGGCGAGGAGGCCGGCGGCGACGGGCTGCCATCCGAGTTTGTGCAGGTCGATGGTGATCGAGTGGGCGCGTTGCAGGCCGGTGAGGGCGGGGCGGTGCCGGGGGCTGAGGGCGAGCAGTCCGCCGTAGGCGGCGTCGATGTGGAGGTCGGCGCCGTGGTGTGTGCAGAGGTCGGCGAGGGGTTCGAGGGGGTCGATGAGTCCGGCGTCGGTGGTGCCGGCGGTGGCGGTGACGAGGACGGGGCCGCGGGTGGCGTCGAGGGCTTCGGCGAGGCGGGCCGGGTCGAGGGTGCCGGTGGGGGTGGGCAGGGCGGTGGTGGGGGGCAGGCCGAGGAGCCAGGCGGCGCGGGGGATGGAGTGGTGGGCGTTGGTTCCGTGCAGGACGGTGAGGGTGGGGCCGTGGCGTTCGCGGGCGAGGAGGAGGGCGAGCTGGTTGGCTTCGGTGCCGCCGGTGGTGATGAGGGCGTCGGGGTGGGGGGTGTCGTAGAACTCGGCGGCGAGTGTGGTGGTGACGAGGGCTTCGATGGCGGAGGCTGCGGGGGCCTGGTCCCAGGAGTCGAGGGAGGGATTGAGGGCGCTCGCGGCGAGGTCCGCGGCGGCTGCGACGGCGAGGGGCGGGCCGTGGAGGTGGGCTGCGCAGAGCGGGTCGGCGGGGTCGGCGGCGCCTGCGGCGAGGGTGTGGACGAGGGTGCGCAGTGCTTCGTGGTCGCCGGTGCCGTGGTCGGGCAGGAGGTCGCCGAGTGCGGCGGTGACGCGGGCGGTGACGGTGTCGGGGCCGCCGGCGGGGAGGGGGCCGCCGCGGGCGCGGGCTCCGGTGTGGAGGGCGTCGAGGACCGTGTCGATCAGGGGGCGCAGGGCGTCGGCGCCGGCTGTGCCGCCGGCGAGCGGGGGCAGGGGTGCGGGCGGCGGCGCTGTCATGGGTGTCCTCACGGGAACGGGTCGGCTGGGGGGCCGGCCCCGTCGTGCGGTGCCCGGCGGTGGGCGCTGCTGCGGTGACAGTGGGGGCCCGACCGGTACAACGACCAGATCCGAATGGGGTAACCGCCGGGGTTTGTCCGTGGGGGGTTCTTGCCGTGCGGGGGGCCCGGCCCGCCGGTGGAGCGGGCCGGGTGCGTCCGGTGGTGCGGGGTCAGGCGGTGCGGATGCGCAGGGCGCGGGCGAGGTCGTCGAGCTGGTCGACGAGCTTGCGGCGCAGGGAGGGGACGATGTCGGCTTCGGCGAGGCAGGCGCGTCCGGTGTTCAGGTGGTCCTCGTCGACGGCGTGGCCGGGGAAGGCCCAGCGGCCTGCGGCTTCGGCGATGGCGGGGCCGCGGCGGGCGCTGACGGAGACGGCTTCGGGGTAGTAGCGCGGTACGTAGTCGCGTACGAGGTCGGCCTGTTCGGGCTGCCAGAAGCCTTGGGCGGTGGCGCGGAAGAGGTAGTTGGACAGGGAGTCGTCGTGGAAGAGGCGTTCCCAGGCGGCGGCTTTGGCTTCGGGGGTGGGGAGGGCGGCGCGGCAGTGGGCGGCGCCTTCCTCGCCGGTGGCGCTGGGGTCGGCGGCGAGGGCGGCGGTGATCTCGTCTTCGCCGATGGCGCCGAGGACGGCGAGGCGGGCGAGGATGCGCCAGCGCAGCTCGGGGTCGAGGTCGGGGCCGCCGGGGACGGTGTCGTCGGCGAGCCAGGTGGCGATGGTGTCGGGCTGGGTGGCGCTGTCGATGAGGGCGCGTACGGCGGCGAGGCGCAGGCCGGGGCGTGTGCCGTCCTCGGTGCGGCGCAGGAGGGCGCGGGCGGTGGCGGTGAGGGTGGCGAGGGCGTCGGTGCGGTGTTCGGGGGTGAGGTAGCCGTCGGTGATCTGGTGGCGGGCGAAGGCCAGTACGCCTTGGACGATGGCCAGGTCGTCCTCGGCGGGGAGGTGGGCGGCGGCGGTCGCGAGGTAGGTCTCGGGTTCGAGTTCACCGTCGCGGACCATGTCGCGCAGGGAGGTCCAGACGACGGCACGGGTGAGGGGGTCGGGGAGGGAGCCGAGGGCGGCGAGGGCGGTTTCGACGGAGGTGGCGTCGAGGCGGATCTTGGCGTATGTGAGGTCTCCGTCGTTGAGGACGAGGAGGGCGGGGCGGGGGCCGCTGACGGAGATGACCTCGTCGGAGGGGACTTCGAGGGCGAGGAGTTCGCGCAGTTCGAGGCCTTGGCCCGGGGTGCGGTCGTAGAGGCCGGCGGCGATGGTGTGCGGGCGGGTGCCCTGGTGGTCGACGGTGAGGGTCCAGCCGGCGGGGCCTTCGGCGGTTTCCTCGATGCGGGGGGTGAGGGTGTCGGCGCCGGTGGTGCGCAGCCAGATGTCGGCCCAGGCGTGGACGTCGCGGTCGGTGTGGGCGGCGAGGGAGTCGACGAAGTCGGCGAGGGAGGCGTTGGCGAATTTGTGGCGGGTGAAGTGGGTGTTGATGCCGGCGAGGAAGTCCTTCTCGCCGAGCCAGGCGACGAGTTGGCGCAGGGCGGAGGCGCCCTTGGCGTAGGAGATGCCGTCGAAGTTGAGGAGGGCGCTCGCGGTGTCGGGGACGGCGTCGGGGGCGACGGGGTGGGTGGAGGGCCGCTGGTCGGCGTCGTAGCCCCAGGGCTTGCGCTCCATGCCGAATTCGGTCCAGGTGCCGGTGAAGCGGGTGGCTTCGACGAGGGTCTGGTAGCCCATGTATTCGGCGAAGGACTCGTTGAGCCAGATGTCGTCCCACCAGCGCAGGGTGACGAGGTCGCCGAACCACATGTGGGCCATTTCGTGGGCGATGACCATGGCGCGGCGCTGGCGTTCGGTGTCGGTGACGGCGGAGCGGAAGACGAATTCGTCGCGGAAGGTGACCAGGCCGGGGTTTTCCATGGCGCCCGCGTTGAACTCGGGGACGAAGGCCTGGTCGTAGGAGTCGAAGGGGTAGGGCTCGGAGAACTTCTCGTGGTAACGGTCGTAGCAGGCGGTGGTGACGGTGAGGATTTCCTCGGCGTCGGCGTCGAGGTGGGGGGCGAGGGACTGGCGGCAGTGGATGCCGAAGGGGAGGCCGGCGTGTTCGGTGCGCACGCTGTGCCAGGGGCCGGCGGCGAGGGCGGCGAGGTAGGTGGAGATGAGGGGGGTGGGGGCGGACTTCCAGATGCCGGCGCCGTCGCCGTCGCGGGTGCCGACGCGTTCGGTGGTGCCGTTGGCGAGGACGGTCCAGTGGGCGGGGGCGGTGACGGCGAACTCGAAGACGGCCTTGAGGTCGGGCTGGTCGAAGGCCGGGAAGACCCGCTGGATGTCGCCGAGGAACATCTGGGTGTAGACGTACGTCTCGCCGTCGGCGGGGTCGGTGAAGCGGTGCAGGCCCTCGCCGGTGCGGGAGTAGCGCATGCGGGTGTCGAGGCGCAGTTCGTGGGGGCCTGCGGTCAGTCCGATGAGCGGGAGGCGGTTGCCGGTGAGGGCGGCCGGGTCGAGGGGGTGGCCGTCGAGTTCGGCGGAGCGCAGCTCGTCCGGTTTGAGCTCCACGAAGGTGTCGGCGTCGGTTCGGGTCGCGAACCGGATGACGGTGGTGGAGTCGAAGGTGTCGCCGTCGCCGGTGAGGTCGAGGGTGACGGTGTAGTGCTGGACGTCGAGGAGCTGGGCTCGGTGCTGCGCTTCGTTGCGCGTCAGTGCGGACATGGGCCCATGCTGCCCGACGGGCCGGGTGCGGGTGCAGCCGCGTGTACCTGGCCTGCGCTGTGGTTCTGGCCGGCGTTTCGCCTATTCCTCGGCCGCGGCGATCGTCTCGTGGTGGCGGATGACCTCGGCGATGATGAAGTTGAGGAGCTTCTCGGCGAAGGCGGGGTCGAGTTTGGCGTTCTCGGCGAGCTGGCGGAGCCGGGCGATCTGGCTGGCCTCGCGGGCCGGGTCGGCCGGGGGGAGCTGGTGCCTGGCCTTGAGGTGGCCGACCTGCTGGGTGCACTTGAAGCGCTCGGCGAGCATGTGGACCACGGCGGCGTCGATGTTGTCGATGCTGTCCCGCAGGCGTGCCAGCTCGGCCGTGACGTTGTCGTCGGGTTCGGTGGTGTTCATGGTCCACGAGAATACGTGGCGCGTGCAGCGGCTCCGCATCGTCCTCGCCTGCTGAGACGGCCCGTCGCCCGGCCGGATCGAGTCAGGACGGCACCGGCCTGCCCGACACCACCACCGGCCCCAGCCCCCTCTTCCGCAGGGCCCCACCCCCGGCTCCGCCAGGGCGAGTCACGAGGGCACCGGCCTGCCCGCACCACCACCCGGCCGTGAGCCCCCTCTACACGCAGGCCCCCACCCCCGGCCCGGCCAGGGCAAGTCACGACGGCACCGGCCCACCCGCACCACGACCGGGCCGTGAGCCCCCTCTACTCGCAGGTCCCCACCCCCGGCCCGGCCCGGCCGGGTCGAGTCGGAACGGCACCGGCCTACCCGGACCGCCCCCGGGCCGCGAGGCCCCCTCTTCTCGCAGGTCCCCACCCCTGCCCGGCCGCGCCCCCGCTTCCGGGTCCGGTCCGGGCAGGCGGGCAGTGCCCTGCCCCCCTCACCCTGAAGGGACGGAGGCAGACAGCCCGGTCACCGGTGCTACCGGCCCCGCCCAGAGACGGGCAGGCGTCCGGCCCGACCGCACCCCCGCCACCGGCGCGCATTCGGCGGGGGCTTCCGGGGCTGGAAGGCCCCTGCCCGGACCGGCCCCGTCAGCGGGGGTGCGGCCGGGCCGGGGATGGGGACCTGCGAGAAGAGGGGGCCTCGGGGGGCGGTGGCGCGCAGGGCGCGGGCCCGTACGGTGACGGCTCTCAGCCTCCAGGGTCATGAGGCGTCGTCTCGGGGGGCGCGTCGACGTCGGACGGACCCGCCGGAGGAGGTGTGGGGTGCGCAGGACGCGGGCCGTACGGTGACGGCCTCTCAGCCTCTGGGGGCACGAGGCGTCGTCTCGGGGGGCGCGTCGACGTCGGACGAACCCGCCGGAGGAGGTGTGGGGTGCGCAGGACGCGGGCCGTACGGTGACGGCCTCTCAGCCTCTGGGGGCACGAGGCGTCGTCTCGGGGGGCGCG